>NZ_JASCRU010000019.1:0-55015 GCF_030010285.1 Flavobacterium sp. XS2P24 | reverse complement strand
TGCAACTATGGCATTGGCAACGACAACCGTTACGCTGGCTTGATCACAATTGGCAGGGCTTGCGCCTACTTCGCAGATTTCATACACTACCGTGTACGTACCACTTGGGGTGTTCGCAGCTAATGTTAAATTGCCGTCAATATCAATACTTAATGGCCCTGTAGTAATTGGTGTTACATCGGAGTTAGCAACTGTCACTACAATAGTATTTAAAGTATCATTATTTATAACACTTAATATAATCTTAGGTGTTGTCGCTGTAGCTACAAATGTTGGACCATCGCTTACAGCATCAATTACAGCATCAATTACATCAACCGGTACTGGGGTACTGGTTGACGTGTTGTTGGCCGGGGTTGGGTCGGTTTCATTAGCTGCTATTGTTGCTGTATTGGCATAGCTTCCCGTAGCATTTACTGTGGCAACTATTGATAAGGTGGCACTTGCTCCATTGGCTAAACTGCCAATGTCCCAAACTCCTGTTCCGCTGGTATACGTTCCTGCTGCTGTTGTCGCACTTACAAACGTATAGCCCGATGGCAACAAATCTGTAACATTAACACCTGTGGCTGCACTTGGTCCTGCATTGCTCGCTGTTAAAGTAAAAGTAACTGTGTCGCCTACATTTGGTGTTGCATTGTTTACCGTTTTAGCTACGCTCACATTGGATTGTGTTGCTACCACTGGAGTTGGGGTACTGGTTGACGTGTTGTTGGCCGGGGTTGGGTCGGTTTCATTAGCTGCTATTGTTGCTGTATTGGCATAACTTCCCGTAGCATTTACTGTGGCAACTATTGATAAGGTGGCACTTGCTCCATTGGCTAAACTGCCAATGTCCCAAACTCCTGTTCCGCTGGTATACGTTCCTGCTGCTGTTGTCACACTTACAAACGTATAGCCCGATGGTAACAAATCTGCAACATTAACACCTGTGGCTGCACTTGGTCCTGCATTGCTCGCTGTTAAAGTAAAAGTAACTGTGTCGCCTACATTTGGTGTTGCATTGTTTACCGTTTTAGCTACGCTCACATTGGATTGTGTTGCTACCACTGGAGTTGGGGTACTTGTTGACGTATTGTTGGCCGGGGTTGGGTCGGTTTCATTAGCTGCTATTGTTGCTGTATTGGCATAACTTCCCGTAGCATTTACTGTGGCAACTATTGATAAGGTGGCACTTGCTCCATTGGCTAAACTGCCAATGGCCCAAACTCCTGTTCCGCTTGTATATGTTCCTGTTGCAGTTGTTGAACTTACATAAGTATAACCCGATGGCAACAAATCGTTAACCGCTACTCCGCTAGCTGCACTTGGTCCTGCATTGCTCGCGGTTAAAGTAAAGGTAACTGTGTCTCCTACATTTGGCATGGCATTATCTACTGTTTTAGCGATGCTCACATTGGATTGTGTTGCTACCACTGGAGTTGGGGTACTTGTTGACGTATTGTTGGCCGGGGTTGGGTCGGTTTCATTAGCTGCTATTGTTGCTGTATTGGCATAACTTCCCGTAGCATTTACTGTGGCAACTATTGATAAGGTGGCACTTGCTCCATTGGCTAAACTGCCAATGGCCCAAACTCCTGTTCCGCTTGTATATGTTCCTGTTGCAGTTGTTGAACTTACATAAGTATAACCCGATGGCAACAAATCGTTAACCGCTACTCCGCTAGCTGCACTTGGTCCTGCATTGCTCGCGGTTAAAGTAAAGGTAACTGTGTCTCCTACATTTGGCATGGCATTATCTACTGTTTTAGCGATGCTCACATTGGATTGTGGAACCGGTACTGGGGTACTGGTTGACGCATTATTTCCTGGGGTTGAATCTACTTCGTTGGCTGCTATTGTTGCTGTATTGGCATAGCTTCCCGTAGCATTTACTGTGGCTACTATTGATAAGGTGGCACTTGCTCCATTGGCTAAACTGCCAATAGCCCAAACTCCTGTTCCGCTTGTATATATTCCTGTTGCAGTTGTTGAACTTACATAAGTATAGCCTGCCGGTAGCAGGTCTGTTACCGATACGCCTGTTGCTGCACTTGGTCCTGCGTTGTTGGCCGTTAGCGTAAAAGTGACATTGTCTCCTACATTTGGTGTGGCGCTACTTGAGGTTTTAGTAATGCCAACATTCGATTGTGGAACCGGTACAGGTGTACTAGTTGACGTATTATTCCCTGGGGTTGGATCAGCTTCGTTGGCTGAGATAGTGGCCGTATTGGCATAACTTCCTGTTGCGTTTACGGTAGCTGTTATGCTTAAAGTTGCACTTGATCCATTGGATAAACTGCCAATGACCCAAACTCCTGTTCCGCTTGTATATGTTCCTGTTGCAGTTGTTGAACTTACATAAGTATAGCCTAATGGTAACAAATCATTGACTGTTACTCCAGTGGATGCACTTGATCCTGCATTAGAAGCCGTTAACGTAAAGGTAACATTGTCTCCTACATTTGGTGTTGTATTATTTACCGTTTTAGAAACACTCACATTCGCTTGTGGAACCGGTACTGGGGTACTGGTTGACGTATTATTCCCTGGAGCTGGATCAGCTTCGTTGGCTGAGATAGTAGCCATATTGGCATAACTGCCTGTTGCGTTTACGGTAGCAGTTATGCTTAAAGTTGCACTGGCTCCATTGGCTAAACTGCCAATAGACCAAACTCCTGTTCCGCTGGTATACGTTCCTGCTGCTGTTGTCGCACTTACAAACGTATAGCCCGATGGTAACAAATCTGTAACATTAACACCTGTGGCTGCACTTGGTCCTGCATTGCTCGCTGTTAAAGTAAAGGTAACTGTGTCGCCTACATTTGGCATGGCATTATCTACTGTTTTAGCGATGCTCACATTGGATTGTGGAACCGGTACTGGGGTACTGGTTGACGCATTATTTCCTGGGGTTGAATCTACTTCGTTGGCTGCTATTGTTGCTGTATTGGCATAGCTTCCCGTAGCATTTACTGTGGCTACTATTGATAAGGTGGCACTTGCTCCATTGGCTAAACTGCCAATAGCCCAAACTCCTGTTCCGCTTGTATATATTCCTGTTGCAGTTGTTGAACTTACATAAGTATAGCCTGCCGGTAGCAGGTCTGTTACCGATACGCCTGTTGCTGCACTTGGTCCTGCGTTGTTGGCCGTTAGCGTAAAAGTGACATTGTCTCCTACATTTGGTGTGGCGCTACTTGAGGTTTTAGTAATGCCAACATTCGATTGTGGAACCGGTACAGGTGTACTAGTTGACGTATTATTCCCTGGGGTTGGATCAGCTTCGTTGGCTGAGATAGTGGCCGTATTGGCATAACTTCCTGTTGCGTTTACGGTAGCTGTTATGCTTAAAGTTGCACTTGATCCATTGGATAAACTGCCAATGACCCAAACTCCTGTTCCGCTTGTATATGTTCCTGTTGCAGTTGTTGAACTTACATAAGTATAGCCTAATGGTAACAAATCATTGACTGTTACTCCAGTGGATGCACTTGATCCTGCATTAGAAGCCGTTAACGTAAAGGTAACATTGTCTCCTACATTTGGTGTTGTATTATTTACCGTTTTAGAAACACTCACATTCGCTTGTGGAACCGGTACTGGGGTACTGGTTGACGTATTATTCCCTGGAGCTGGATCAGCTTCGTTGGCTGAGATAGTAGCCATATTGGCATAACTGCCTGTTGCGTTTACGGTAGCAGTTATGCTTAAAGTTGCACTGGCTCCATTGGCTAAACTGCCAATAGACCAAACTCCTGTTCCGCTGGTATACGTTCCTGCTGCTGTTGTCGCACTTACAAACGTATAGCCCGATGGTAACAAATCTGTAACATTAACACCTGTGGCTGCACTTGGTCCTGCATTGCTCGCTGTTAAAGTAAAGGTAACTGTGTCGCCTACATTTGGCGTTGCATTGTTTACCGTTTTAGCGATGCTCACATTGGCTTGTGTTGCTACCACTGGAGTTGGAGTACTTGTTGCACTGTTGTTAGCCAGTGTTGGATCTACTTCGTTAGCTGCAATAGTTGCTGTATTAGCATAACTTCCTGTTGCATTGACAGTAGCCGTTATGGTCAAGGTCTGAGAAACCCCATTGACTACTGTCCCAATAGCCCACAAACCAGTTCCACTAGTGTACGTGCCTGTCGTTACTGTTGAGCTTAGATAGGTATAGCCTGTGGGCAATAAATCGTTTACATTGACACTAGTCGCAGTACTTGGCCCTGCATTATTAGCAACAATTGTAAAGATTACATTGCTACCTAAAGCTGGTGTTTCGTTATCTACAGTTTTAGTAACACCCACATTTGATTCGGGTGTTACAACTATAGAAACACCTCCTGTATCTGTAACAATTCCATCAGAAATGACATAATCAAAATTAATTGAACCACTGTAATTTACAGCTGATGAAAAACTAATTGCCCCAGTTGAGGATACAAATATAGTACCATCGGGAACACTAATATTTTGCGCAGTTCCTGGCGTTAATACAATACCATTAATAGAAACAACAGTCAAAGAATCTCCATCTATGTCTGTATCATTTGCTTTCAGATTAAGAACATTTCCTGTCGAATTTACTGTAAATGTATAATTATCATCTACAGCAACTGGAGGATTATCGACAGCAATTGACGCTGTTGCTTTTGAATCATCAGTAGTGCTCAATGTTGTGTCTATTTGCGTGGCACCTACGTTTCCATATGCACTATTCGTATAAGTACCTTTTGTATTGGGAATAGTAGCGCTAAATGTTAAACTAACGCTTCCGCTAGCAGGGATACTAAAATTCGAGCTGTTTCCCCAAACTAAAGATTGCCCAGTTATCGTAGGATTTGTAATTGGCAAACCCCCGAAAGAAGAAGTTCCCGCCACATAAGCAGTTCCTAATGGCATAATATCAGTAATATCGTCTACAAGAAGCGCTTGTGTTGAAGTATTTGTTAATGTAATAGTATATAACCCTGTTCCTCCGCTTGTTAAAATTGGAGTACTCGTAGATTTCGTTAAAGTTAAAAAATTTTGTGCAGAATTTATTGGGGCTAATGCTAAAAAAGCCGCATCCAAAGTTGTGTGCTTTATTTGGGCACCACTACTTATACTTGAAATTGGACTCACAACCGTTGGGGATGATGTTGTGGTTACTGCTCTAAAAGTGAATACTAAAGTATAATCAGTTGAAGTAGTTGATCCTAATACAAATTTTAGCTGGTTACTATAAGAAATATCATCTGCCGTACCAGCTCCATAAGCAAAAGTAAATTGTGAATTAATCAATTCATACGCGGTAGGATTCCAATTCGCAAAAGATGCTGGAGATACTGAAAATATTTTTGCCGCTCCAACCGTACCAGTATTTCCTGTAACAGTCATTGTCATAAGACCTCCCAATGCATTAGATGTTGGTCCTACAATAGAGGTAGCTACTTTATTTGATGCAGCTGAAATTGCTGACTCAACCGATAAAAAAGTCATTGTTGTACCCGTGGCCCCATTTAAAAGAACCCCGCCAGCGCCTGGTTTACCATCGTAAACTTTGATAATATGTGTTTGATCAGTTAATGTAGCGGCAGTTGCCGTTAAATAAAAAAAAGCCGTAGCTGAATTTCCCGCCGATAAAGTACCTAGATTTACTATACTCGATTCATTTGATGCCAAATTAACTGAGGTGGCTTCAACTGCAGACACATCACTAAAATTACTAATTTCTACCCAAAGATCATTTATGATTGATGATCCAACGGGACTAGAAATGGTATAAGATGCATAAGCTGAATTAATAGGTGTTGAGGCACCAAGATCAATGTAAAAAATATCAGTTGATGTTCTTGTGACCACTGGTGGAAGAAAATTTATTGATTTAACCTCATTCTCTTTTATATTTCCAAAGGAAAGAATATGCATACCTAAAAATAAACTCAGAAATTTAAGTTTTAAATTATTAATATTAAAAGTATTTTTTTTCACAATATATGTTTTAAATTGATTGATTTTGAAAGAGCTTTTTTTGTTTAACTAACTTAATTTGCAGTTAAATAAAATAACAAGTCTTATCAAAAGTTTGAATTTTCTTTTGTGTACATCTTAATTTTTTGGAATTAGTAAATTTCCTCACAGTTTATAAATTTAATTGTACCACTATTAACCAACATTAAATTGACAGTGTCTAAAAAGTTAAGTAAATCATCCCCATCCTTTTCGCCATTTGGATTATGACCGCCTGCTTCAACAGAATCTAAGATACCATCATTATCATCATCTAAATCAATAGCATCGTTTTTACCATCAGTATCTTGTAAACAAACCCAATATCTAGGATTAGCGATTGCAAAATTATTTTAATTCATATCAAAATTTTTAAGGAAACTGCTATTTGCATAATTATCGAACTCGATACTTGAAACATCATTAAATTCAAACATTACTCTGCTGGAAGCAGCTCCTGATTAAGTAGCGGTACCGGTGGCATTTAGATCTGGAGGTGTTTTGTCAATGAGTATCCAGGTAGGATCAGCGTATGGTAATATAAATAAATCGTCACAATTATCCAACCCCGTTGGTAACGCAAAACGCCAAGCTGTTGAAGGAACCCCTGCATTAACTAAATAATTCTGAGCAATACCTCCATTATCTGTATCTAATACCCAATTAGAAAATTCATACAACTCCCTATACACTGGCACATCAACTGAAGTAAGCGTTGTGTAAGTAATAACACCCTGCGCAACAAAATTAGCAATAGCAGCTTGCACACTTGGAACCGAAGCATAGCCTGCTTCTACAACAAATGTACCACCTCTAAAATCATTTCCACCTACTGAAAAATCTATGCCTTCTTTTGATTTTGATGGATTAATAGACCATATAACTGGTACTTTCTGAATATCGAGTAAGTTGTAAATCAAACCATACGGCTTTAAACAATTTCCAATTGTCTGAGGAGTTACACCCATATTAATAACTAGAGAACCAGATGCAATAGTCTTTGTCTGAGAAAAAACATGAAATCCTAAAATCAAAAAAAAGAATATTATAAGAAAATGTAATTTTTTTTTCATGAAATCTACCTTTAAGGTTAAAAATTAATTAGTCTGCAAACTCAACAATGTAACAGGTACATTACTAAATAACAAGTCAAACTCGCTTGGAAATAAAAGTGTACCTATCGAATCACCCCATCCTGCAATATGCAAAATTAGGATTATTAACCGGACGATTAAATGTTAAGGTTAAATCAGCCATCCTAACACGCTGATTAGTTGGAATACCTGCTACTCGTAAAGGGGTAGTAATACTTTGAACTTCGATAGCACTATTGTTAGCTACATTAATACCTTGTCCTACAACTGCTCCAGAGGCTGTATAATCAGCATCAGCATGTACTCCAAAAGCATTAAATAAAGGGAAAATTGGAGAAACTGCATTGGCATAACCAAAAACTACACTAGCATTAGGAGTTATGCCAACATAATTATACTGCTGATTTGATAATGTTGCCGTTACATTTAAGGCTGGATTATATGTTGCAAATGTTGTTCCAGTTGGATTGTTAGTCTTATTTCTAAACCTAATAACAGAAAAAATAACCGGACCGTTTCCTGTTGGGTTTTCATTACCTGACGCAAATTCTAAAGCTGCATTTTGTCCAAAAACTAAACTACTAGTTAATATTAAAAAGAAGGACAGATACAATTTGAAACTTGTGTTAAAAGACAAAATCAACTTTTGAAAACTTAAACTGGTTGCAGTGGTAGCATTATTATTACAAAACCTTTGGCGAAAACTTTCCTGAGAGAACAGTAGCAATGTTAAATTTAAGAAAATCACATAAGACAATTGGAAACATCCTTTAGTAAGGTTGCGCATACGCTATATTTATTATATTAATATTACCCGTTGGGTGCAATCAAACAATTTAATTCCACCCAACGGGTTAAAGATAATGTTATTATTCATGATCAATAACTGAAAAGCATCTTATTTCAATAGAAATCGAAACTACTGTCTATTTTAATAACTTAGTTAGGTTTCTAATGAAATTTTTCTTTTATATACATTACAAAACCGTTAACGGTTTTGTAATGTATATAAAAAAAAGATTTTCATATTTGAGAGCGAAGTTCACAAAAAAAAACTTAAAAAACAACCCCCCCATAAAAAAACAACCAAATAAAAACATGGAAAAACTATTATACTTCAAGCTATTTAATTGATTTGGCACAAGCAAAATGAATTGTTTGAGAAAAAACAAAACTAACTCAAAAAAAAATCACACTCAGAAAACTAGTACCGATTTATATCTTGTTAAAAGTATTTTTAATAACTCATATTAATTAACACTCATTTGATCTACTTGTACCCCGTTAAGAAGACCTTAATCAAACATAAAATTAATATTAACCCGTTGGGTGTAATTATTTGAAGCTAAATAAATCGACTAAACATTAATTAAAACACTAAAATTCAGCATCTTGAAGTCGAAAAACAAACCAATATTGATGTCAAATATAGTAAAATTATTACAGAGTTTTAGAAGGCTAGATTCAAGTTATAAATGCAACTTTTTGGTTAAACATATAATTTGGTGTTTCAAACTTAAATCTTTTTCTCGGACGGTAATTTAATTTTTCTTGTATTTCTATAATTCTTTCGATGGTTATTTCTTCAAAAGATGTCGATTTAGGTATATACTGCCTTATAAGTCCATTTAGATTTTCATTAGCCCCGCGTTCCCAAAGACTGTAAGAATTTACAAAATAGAAGTCAATTTCTAATACTATTGCTATTTCGTTATGCATTGCAAATTCTTTCCCATTATCGGATGTTATTGTAAACAAATAGGGCTTCCAGTTCTCTAATAATTCAATGACCGCTTGTTTAACTAATTCGCTTTCTTTTGCTTTTATTTTTTTTATCCTCAATATCCCGGTGGCTCTATCGTTTATAGTCACAATAGCTCCTTTGTGGTTCTTACCTATTTGTGGTTCTTACCTATTATAGTATCTATTGGAAAAACCAGTCAAATTGACCACTAGTTCCGAAGCAAACTGACCACCTAATTTCGGGGTAAATTGATTATTAAAAACTACTGACTTTTTCATGTTGTTAGCACCATACATTCTTTAAAAATACGCATTATGGCAAACAAAATAACAGACATGAGTAAAATTAGAAAAGTAATTAAATTCTATTGTGACGGAAAGAGTAAGTTATTTATAAGTAGCTACTTATCCCTTTCCAGAAATACGATAAAGAAGTATATCTCTTTATTTGAAGTCCTCGGATTAAGCTTCAATTGCAATTAATGAAAAACAGATGCAGAACTAGAATTTTTGTTTTCACAGACTACCGTGGGAGCAATATATTGCCCTAAATCCTAATGGTTACAGAAGCTCGCAATTTGGATATCATTATAAAATATGGAGCTAACGAGTCAATCCAGTGATGCATATGAATCACAAAGCGGGTAATAAAATGTATGTGGATTATGCTGGAAAAACACTCTCCATCATTGATAAAGACACGTGAGAAATCAAAGAAGTACAGTTTTTTTTGTAGCCATATTGGGAGCCAGTCAATGCACCTATGCCGAAGCTTCAATGAGCCAGAAAAAAAAAGATTTTATGACTTCGGTAGAAAATGCCATGCGTTTTTTTGAAGGCACTCCTGCGGCAATTGTCCCCGATAATTTAAAATCTGCAGTGATAAAAAGCAGTCGTTTTGAACCTACTATCAATGAAACTTTAGCGGATTTAGCCAAGCATTACCAAACTACAATCTTGCCTGCCAGGGCTTATAAACCCCGAGATAAATCATTGGTTGAAGGAGCTGTCAAGATCTTGTATCGAAAGATTTATGTAAATCTAAAAGAAACTAAATTCTTTTCTCTGGAAGAACTAAACCAGCAAGTATGGGATTTATTGGATGTCCATAATAGTCGAAAACTCACAGGCCGTCCTTACTCTCGTGTAGAAGTGTTTTTAGAAGATGAGCAACAAAAACTGCGCCCACAACCACAAGAACGCTTTGAAATCAAATACCAATCCTTTGCAAAGGTAATACAAAACGGGCATGTTCAATTCAGTCAAGACAAAAATTACTATAGCGTTCCGTATCAATATTAAAGAAAAAAACGAAACTGTTGTATACCAAATCAACCGTAGAGATCTATTATAAATACAATCGGATAGCTGTATAATGCTTTTAAAACAGCCATTGAAAATGGAAAAACTGACCATTACACACTCGATCAGTTTGTATCGATGCTTATTTTGATGGGAATGGGATGAAAGACACAATCGGCGTATTTCACGCAGTATCGCCAATGCCCGATTCCATTACAAGTCAAATATTGAAAGTATCAATTTTGACAAAACCCGTAATCTAGATCGCAACATAGTTCTGCCTCTGGTAGAATGTGAATTTGTAGAAAAAAAACGAAAACATCTTAATCACAGGAAGTACTGGTGTAGGCAAAAGCTATTTAGGCACTGCAATTGGTTATCAAGCCTGCATACAGGGTTTTAAGGTAAGCTCTTTTAATACTTCGAAGTTGTTTGCTAAATTAAAAATGGCCAAAGCAGATAGCTCTTACCTGCGCGAACTTGCCAAAATTGAAAGGCAAGACGTCATTATATTGGACGATTTTGGACTGCAAGCATTAGATAGTCACAATCGAATTACCCTTTTGGAGATCATTGAAGACAGACATAATAATGGTTCTATAATTGTGACATCACAAATCCCAGTACAAGGTTGGTATGATATAATTGGCGAAAAAACTATAGCTGATGCAATTTTGGACAGGCTTATACATCAAGCTCACCGACTCGAATTACATGGAGAATCTATGAGAAAGAAAAGAGGATAAACAAAGGGTAATATTTTAAGTATATTTGATTACTAATTAACAGATGAAAAAGAGTAGTTTTTAATAAAAAATGGAGATGGTCAATATCACTGGAATTTGGAATCTTAGTATATCTCAATTGATTTACTTTACAGTTTTACTTTACAGTTTTCCTTATTTTGAGCATTTTTAAATATTATTCCTATGTAACATTTTTAAATTATTTTGTCACAAACAAAAAAAGCGCCTTGACATGCTATCAAGGCGCTTTTTATTGTTTTAGAATACGTTTATTTCATTAACTGCTGCAAAGGCTTCAATTGCTCTAAATCAATATTAGATTGCTGTAAAACGCTCATCATAGTCATAACACTAGTAGGATTCATATCCTTGCCTAAAATCCGAACAACAGCAAAACCATTTTCCTTTTTATTCGCAAAAAAAACAAACTCTTCAATATGCTCATCAGTCCCTACAAAGCTCACCGAAGCACCTTCTTTACCAGAACCAAACTTCATAAGCTGTTGGTATTTTTTGTCTTTTAAAATCAAATTAACTTTGGCACGTTCAATTTCAAATTCCGCTTTATTCTTATCGTTTAATTTGAAAGCCAAAACATTCATCTTGTCAAACGACTTCAAAGCATCACTCTGTGCAATTGACAATTTTGTTTTATCAACGTTCAGAATATTAGGTGACACATCAAGAGCGATAAAATTTTTGTTTTCGGTATTTTCTACAAAATACTTTTGCAAGGTCGGTTCCGAGTTACAGCTCACGAGAAACAAACTCAATAGCAGCGCTAATCCAAAAACTGTTTTCATCTTATTTTTTTCCTTTAGTTGCTTTCTTCAAATCTTCTCCACCAGGAATTTTCATCTTATTGGTAAGAACTGAAATTTCATTCAAATCGAAATTACCTTTCAAAGACATTAAAACCGTATCGTCATTTTTGGCACCTTCAATGAACATAAACAACTCTCTTATTTGAGAATCACTCGCTCCTGATTTTACTAGAATTTTAATACTTCTGCCATCTTCATTCACACGCATCAGTTCTTCTAATCCTGCCGTTTTTATGTATTTATCGGCTATAACTTTCATTTCGCCTTCAATTCTGGCACTTTTAGTGGTAAATACTTTCAAATCATCCAGTTTCTTTATCAAACTCAAGTACTGTTGCGTTTCTTTATCTGAAGCATCCATTTTTACTTTACTCATCAAATCAAACATTTTTTTATTTACAATGATTGATGTTACGCCTTCTTGCCCGTCGAATTTATCAAAAATCGCTTGTGCAAAAAATGTGCTTGAAACTAATGTAAATACTAATGTTAGTATAAACTTTTTACTCTTATTAAAATTACTGTTCATTTTGTTATTATTGATTGTTGATTTCATTTTTTTAAATTGTTATGGTTCAAAATTATTTTTTTGTTTTTTACTGTTTACTCAAGGCAATTAAGAACCACCAGACTGTTTTTTAGTACTAATGAATATTTTGTCTTTTGTGGTTTGGTATTCTTGAATATACAGTACACTTTCTATGCCAACATTTACATTATCTGATAATAATGATAATGCTTTTTGAGTTGCTCTGAAAGCCTCTTCAGGATCATCATACGTTCCTAAATCTTGGCTTTTATTTACAACATCAGCACTATAATAAGCATAGGTTCCTATTCCCAGCAAAACAACAACCGAAGCCGCAATTGATATCCACGCAACATTACGTTTTTTATCCCGAGGCCTCGGGAGTAGTGGAATTTCTGGCGTAAACTGATGCTCTTTTGCAAGAGAGAAATACCCAAATAAAGGTTTGTATTGTTCTAAATGCTGCGCAACATTCGATGAAGAAAAATAATTACGTAATTCATTTTCTTCTGCAATACTGGTTTCTCCCTGAAAGTATTTTTCTAATAAATCTTCTATTTTAACTAATTCCATAATTGTGTGTTTCTGTCATATAATCCCGTATCGTTTTCCTTGCTCTTGAAAGCGCCACCCGAATCGCACTCTCATTCATGTCGAGTATTTTTGCGATTTCTTCAAATTCGTATTGTTCAACATCCCGCATTTGAATAATTAATCTTTGTTGAACGGGTAATTTATTCATTACTTTCTCCACCCAGTTCAAACTGTCCAGGTCTTCCATTTTCTTATCGAGACCCGGTTCTCTATCTACATAATTTGTATGAACGATTTTGAGGTTTCCTGTTCTTTTTGATTTTAGCTGATCCAAACAATAATTTTTGGTCATTGTCATTGCAAATGCTTCTACACTGCTATACTCCGCTAAATTTCCATTTTTACTCCATAATTTGACCAAAACTTCCTGAGTTGCATCTTCGGCTTCTTCAGTACTTACGAGCAATCGCTTGGCCAGCCTAAAAACTTTGTCTTTAAAAGGAGTGACAAGCAACACAAACTCATTTTGGTTCATAAAAAATTAGGTTTTTAAACTGGTTATATAATCTAGACGACTCATTTTTATTTTTGTAACAAAAAACATAAAATAAAACTAAAGTTACTATTTTTACGTTAATTATATTAAAACCTACATATGAGAACAAGTTTCAAATTTACGCTTTTATTATTTATAGCAGTTTTCACTTTCCAAAGCTGTCAAGATAATGATGATGTTGCCCCACCAGCCAGTTTAGACATACAAGATTTTATTTGGAAAGGGATGAACCAATATTACTTATGGCAAGCAGATGTTCCAAATTTATCAGATGATAAATTTGCAGACCAAACTGCATTAAATGCATTTCTAAGAGGATACCCTGTTCCTGAAGAGTTGTTTGACGCGCTTAGAGTTGACAAAACCATAGACCGTTTCAGTTGGATTGTGGATGATTATTTAGAGTTGGAAGGAACACTTCAAGGAACAACTAAAAATAATGGTGTTGATTTTGGTTTAAGCAGAAAGCCTGGAAGCACTACTGAAATATTTGGTTATGTACGTTATATCATTGCAAATTCAGATGCGTCGAACAAGAACATCAAGCGTGGTGATTTTTTTACTGCCGTAAATGGAACTCAGCTTACTTTGAGCAATTATGAATCTCTATTATTTGGTTCAAACGAAACTTACACATTAAATCTGGCAGATTATAACGGAACTACTATTGTTGCCAACGGGAAATCAGTAGAGTTAACAAAAACCGTTTTATCCGAAAATCCAATTTTAATCAACAAAGTAATCACTTCTGGTTCACATAAAATAGGGTATTTGATGTACAATGGTTTTTATGCTAATTATGACACGCAATTGAATGAAGCTTTTGCTTCTTTAAAATCACAAGGAGTTACGGACTTAGTTTTGGATTTACGTTATAACGGAGGTGGTTCTGTGCAAACGGCTACACGTTTAGCGAGTATGATTACCGGACAATTTACTGGACAGGTATTTGCTAAACAACAATGGAATGCTAAAATCAACGCGTATTTCGAAACTAACAATCCCGGAGCTTTAATAAATAATTTTACTGACAAAATTGGGACTACCGCAATAAACAGTTTAAACTTGACTAAAGTCTATATATTGACTACTCAAAGCACAGCATCGGCAAGTGAATTAGTAATCAATGGATTAGAACCTCATATCAATGTAATACAAATTGGTGATGTAACTGTAGGAAAAAATGTTGGGTCAGTTACACTATATGACTCTGCTACTTTTGGTTCCGAAAACAGAAACCCAAATCACAGGTACGCCATGCAGCCAATTGTATTGAAAATTGTGAATTCAACTGGTTTTGGAGATTATTTCAATGGACTACAACCTGATTATTTATTAAAAGAAACAATTAGCACTTATGGCGTTCTTGGAGACACTTCAGAACCTTTATTAAGTACCGCAATAGGAAAAATAACAGGAACAACCAGAATGTTGAAACAAAATACAGGAGTAGATTTTGAGTTTTTTAAAGATGCTAAATCAATCAAAGGAATCCAAAATCAAATGTATATTGACAAAGCTCCAGAAGGACTTTTGAAAGCATTGGAATAATATTAATTTCAAAAATTAAACTAAAAAGAGACTTTCATCACTGAAAGTCTCTTTTTTTTATCATTATAAATCAAAGAATCCGATTTTCTCCAACAAAAAACCCGCTCCAAATTAGGAACGGGAATTAAGACTAAAAACTAAAACATACTCTTTTAGAATAAGAAATTTAAACCTAATTTAAAGTTTCTTCCTCTTGTACTGTATCCGCGACTTTCAACAAAATCTTTATCCAAAATATTATCAACTGCACCAAAAACATTCAATCTGTTTTTGATCAATTCATAACGAGCATTGGCATTTACTAATTGATAGTCTTTCAAAATTTCTGAATTTAAAACAGGATCATAAGTTGGCTCCGGATAAGTCGTGTATTCTAAATATCTGTCTGATACAAACTGATACGCCAGATTAAAAGCAAGGCGTTCTGTTGCTTGCACATCCACAGAAGCATTAGCTTTATGTTTCGGGTTTAGAATGCGAGATTGTTTTTCTAACTCCGTAAAAGTATAATTGGCATTAAATTTTACTTTATCATTAAAAGCATAAGAAATCATTGTTTCAAGACCTTTGGCTTTGTTTTTACCATCTACATTAAAGTATTTATAAGTCATCAAATCAAACCCTATTGCATCTTCTTCTTCTCTTTGAAAAACAACAGCATTTAAAACCACTTTCTTATCTGCCAAACTTACTTCAAAACCAACTTCGGCAGTTGCATCTTTCTCTGGAGATAAATCCAAATCACCATACGGAGAGTACAATTGGTACAAACTTGGAGTAACAAATGCTGTGCTATAAGAAGCTAATACTTTCAATGATTCTGAAAAGCTATACGATGGATTTACGTTATACACTAAATTATTCCCGTATTTGCTATGAATGTTATAACGTGCTCCTGCATTTAAGTTTAATCCAAAACCAGAATTATAAACTGCCGTTACATAAGGATCAATCATATTGAATTTTGCCATATCAGTTGTAATTGCATCATACTCGCTTAAGTTTGACATTTCGTGAAACTGAAATTGTGCTCCTGTAACCACAAATAGCTCAGATGAAATTTCATATTTATTAAAAGCATCAACATCAACACTTCTTGACTTTGCCTGGAATAAAGATCCATAACTAAAGATGTCGCGGTTGATTACGTTTGCACTGGTATTGATTACCAATTCTCCCTTATTGTATTTATATTTTGGAGTAAAACCAACTCTAAATTGCTCCGAAAGACTGAAATTTTTAAGATCATCTGCAAACGAACCTGCATCAAAACCGTTTTTCATTCGATCATAATTTGCAAAGAAATCCAATGATAATTTTTTAGTTGGCGTAAAGCCAATTTTTACCACCGAATTTAATCTTGAAAAATCATCGTTCTCAAATTTAGTATTTGAATTTAATGGTCTTGCCTCAGAAATCCCTGTAGTTTCAGTACTATTCAAAGAAGCAAAATAATTTACTTTTTCAAAACCACCGTTTACAGCAATTCCTTGACTGTAATCTTGTATGCTATAATTTGCATTTTTGGCAGCTGTTTGTGTACCAATATTCACGTATGCATTTCCAGCAATAGCTTTTTTACCTGCTTTTTTAAGTGTAATATTAATCACACCAGTTGCTGCTCCAGAACCGTATAAAGTACTTGAAGCGCCTTTCATAATCTCAATACTTTCAATTTGCTCCACAGGAAGCAATCTCAAATCATACGACAAGCTAATCCCGGAAGCATCTGTTACCGGAACCCCGTCAATCAAAATTAAAACCTGATGATTTCTTCCTCCACGAATGTAAAGTCCCAAATCCTTACCATTACGACTCTGATTCCCATTGATTTCAACACCAGCTACCGTACTTAAAATTGAAGCTACTGATTGTCCTGCTTTTTTCTTCAAATCTGCAGCAGTGATTTTCACGATAACTTTTCCTGATTTTTCTTTTGATAATGCAAATTTCGAATCGGAAACAACAACTTCATCAAGTTGTTTTGGTTCTTGTTCTTGTGCATACGTGTTCATTGCAAATAACAATGCAATCGCACTAAAGCGAATGAATTTTTTGTTCATTTTAAAAATGTAAAATTTAATAAATGGGGAGAAAAGCATAGAATGACCCATACCCAAACCTTTTTTCCCGAAAGTTTGATACTCGATGTAATAGGCAGGTCTCCTGGCTTGCGTCTTGTTGTTTACCTTCTCATTCGCCGCGGTGAACAATGGTTTTGTAGATAACAACAAGCTTGATAGCTTACAGTTGCGGGTACAGCTCAGGATTTTTGATTTAAGATTTAGGATTCTTGATTTAGGATTTAAATCCTGAAATCTGAAATCTAAAACTTGAAATCTATCACCTGATTCCCTTTTAATGTGGTTTGAAAAAAAACAAACCTCAACCTCAATACGGCGGCAAAGATAAAATTATATTAAGTTAATAACCTAAATAATTGCGGATTTTATAATTCAATTTTAATTACAGCTCCAAAATCTACTTTATTCTGAAAAGCGTCTTTCAGCGGTAAATCTGAAATTTTACATAAAAAACTTCGTATCACTCCTGCATGTGCCACAATAATTACTGGTTTTGAATTGGTTGTTTGAAGTTCATTATGCATAAAATCAATTACTCGATTATGCAAATCCGTAAATGATTCTCCATTGGGCACGCGAACATTTACAAAATCTGTCATCCACGGCGTAAAATCATCTGGAGGAATTACATCCCAATTTTTCATTTCCCAATCGCCAAAATTCATTTCCATCAAGCGAGAATCTTCATTTACAGCAGTAATTCCTAAATTGTCTTTGATATAATTTGCCAAAAGAACACAGCGAAGTAAAGGACTGGAATACAATATTGCATCTTGAGGCAATTGACTCAAAACAGACTGAAAAACAGCATCATAAGGCTCCATGATTTTTACATCGGATTGTCCATAACAAATTCCTTTTTCACAAACCGTTTCCGTATGACGTACTAAATAAACTTCCATAATGCAATAACTGATATATAAAAAACCACTTCACAAACCTGTTGGGTTGCTCCCAAACAATCTCCGGTATACCCGTCAATCCATTTCTGAAAATAACGCGCCAAAAAGAATCGGGTCAGAAAAACAGGGATTAAAACCAACAGCATTTGCCACTTATAACAGGATAAAATAACTAATGGAAGCAATCCAAAAAAGAACGCTCCTGCCACTTCTCTCCAAGAATAACTTTGTGCGATTGGTTTGCTTTTGCTGGAAGCGTCCTCACGAGAATATTCATGGGTAAAAACAATTGAAATCGCTGCTAATCGACTGATGGAATGCGCAGAAACAAAGAGTAATAGAATTATAAATTGTGAATTATAAATTATAAATTTAGGATTATCCGAGACATCAATTAATTGAGTCAACCCTTGAAATTTAAGGATTAACAATAGCACTAAACCAATCGCTCCATAAGCACCAATGGCGCTGTCTTTCATAATCATCAGTATTTTTTCTTTGGTCCAACCGCCACCAAAACCATCGCAAACATCAGCAAAACCATCTTCGTGAAAAGCTCCGGTAACTAAAACGGAAGCAATCATAGAGAAGATTACCGCAATTTCAGGAGCAACTAAATAATTAAAAACACAATATACCCCAAAAGCAACGCTACCCACAATCCAACCAATTAATGGAAAATAACGGGACGCTTTATTCAAATAATCCGGATTGTGATCGATATTTTTGGGACACGGAATCCTGGTGTAAAACATTAATGCTGTAAAAAATATGTGTAGTTCTTTTTTCATTTTTGGAATTATTTTTTGTTTTATTTTCCTGTAGAGACGCACTGCAGTGCGTCTCTACGTGCGTCTCTACCGACTGCTAACCCCTGCTGATTCAAAACTCGCCATCTCATTCAAGAATGCCACAGCCGACTCAATTATAGGAAAAGCAATCGCGCAACCCGTGCCTTCACCCAACCGTAAATCGAGTTGCAACAGGGAACGAACTCCTAGATAATCTAATATTTTTTGGTGCCCTTGCTCAGCGGAAGAATGGCAAAAAATAGCATTTTTAGTAATGGATGGATTCTTTTTGAAGGCTATTAAAAAAGCAACACTACAGATAAAGCCATCCACTAGAATCAACATATTGGCTTCCTTTGCCTGAAGCATTCCACCTACCATTTGCATGATTTCAAATCCTCCGAAATAAGCTAATTTGCTCTCTAAATCATCTGAACCATTATAATTAGCAATGCATTTTTTAAGGATATTGATTTTTTGAATCAACTGTTCATCATTTACACCAGTGCCTTTTCCTACGCAATCTTCAATTGGTAATTCTAAAATAATGCTCATTAAAACCGAAGCTGTAGCTGTGTTACCAATACCCATTTCGCCAAAACCAATACAATTACTGCCCGTTTTTGCAATAGTGGCAACAATTTCGCTTCCTTTCGTAAAACACAACTCAACTTCTGTTTTACTCATTGCAGGTCCTTGTAAAAAGGAGTGCGTTCCCTTCCCTATTTTAGCCGAAATTAAATCCGTATTCGTAGGAAAATCATAATTCACACCCGCATCCACAATAGCTAATTGAATCTTATTTTGTTTACAAAACACATTGATAGCTGCGCCGCCTATCAAAAAATTACTCACCATCTGTCTGGTTACATCCTGCGGATAGGCACTTACTCCGTGATTTGCAATTCCGTGATCCGCGGCAAAAACAACCAGATTAGGTTTTGTGATTTTTGGTTCTAAAGTTTGAAATACCATCCCGATTTGTTTGGCGAGCACTTCTAAAAGTCCTAATGAACCCGTTGGTTTTGTTTTTTGGTCTATTTTATGTTGTAACGCATTTGCAAAAGCAGTAGGATCCATTTCCTTTTTAGTGTCAAAAAACACTTTCTCCACCTTACTTTCATGCAAAACAGTGATTTCCTCAACTAGTGGAATTTCTTGCTTTTGTTTCCAATTCAGTTGTTGCAACATGGGTTGATTATCATAATCTGTAGCCGGTTTTCCCACGCAAAAATACCCCAACGGCTCCATATTTTCAGGCAAACCCAATAATTGCTTGAACTGATAGTAATTCAAGATAGAAACCCATCCCATGGAATAGCCTTGCTCCGTTAAGGACAGCCAAATATTTTGTGCAGCACAAACGGAACTGAACTTTACTGCTTCATTACTCCCAACGGTTCCAATCGTAAAATTATTCAAAACGGAACGATCATAACAAATCACTAATCCCAGTGGTGCTTCTTCTATTGCCTCTAACTTTAGGGCTTTGTATGCTCGTTTTTGTTGCTCGTCATCTGTTAGCGCAACTGCTTTTTCATCATAATCCAAAAACAAATCTTTAATGGCTTTTTTTATTTCAGCCGACCTGATCAGATAGTATTTTGTAGCATCGGTCAAACCCACAGAAGGCGCCCAATGTCCTGCTTGCAGTGCTTTTTCAAGAACAACATCCGGTACTTGATCCTCCGTAAAATGACGGGTGTCGCGACGAGATTTTAAAATTTCATCTAAATAGGTCATATTTTTTATTTAAAAGTTCAATGGCAAAATTCAATGACAATTGCAAAAATCAATTTGAAAAACATTATTTTGATATTGATTTTTGACATTGATATTGTCATTATTTTTTTGTTATTGAAAAGTTATTCTTCCCAAACGATGAAACAATAATTTTCATAGGTAATTCTAGTGAATTCGGGCAGTTCAATCGCTCCAGAAAACAACGGACAATTTATTACCAAAGTATGAAACTCCCCATTTTCACCACAAGGATCTATTCCTTTTTCGTGTAATTCTTGAGCTAGTTCTTTCGTCAAAATTTTACCCAGATAACGTTCTCCCATCATTGTATTGCAAGAAACAATCATCGTTACAATACCGTCTTCAAGCATTTGATTTACCAAAACGATTCGGTCTTGTTGCCACAAAGGTAAAATTGCTTTTAGCAATGCTGCGGCACATACTTTATCTTCCCAATCTTTATGAGGTTGCAAATCAATATCACCAAAAACGGCTGCTTCCAAATCATATTTGGCTTTTAGCATTTTCAAAACTGCAATAAATTTGGCTTCATAATCGCCCCAAGTTGCGGGAATTCCTTCCAGAGGCAATCCCATTTTTTGGGCTTGCTGATTCAATATAGACAATGGTAATCCGTGAGAACGAGACACTTTCCCGTTTTCATTCATCATATTGAGTAACACTTTTGGAATAAATCCTTGCTGAATTGCTTGCATCATTGCATAACAACTGTCTTTTCCGCCACTCCAAGAAGTTACAAAATTCATATGTAGTTATTTATTGATTTTTAATTGAATATGTAATACGCTATGAGGCAATATTTTCTTTGAATTCAATATTGTAAAATCATAGCTATTTCATTTTTTTTCTTTTATCGTTACAGGAATTCCAGAAACCATAAGCACAACGGTATCGGCAGTTGCAGCTATATATTGATTCATCCAACCTTGAAGTTCTGTGAATTTTCTACCAATATGCGTTTCGGCATGAACGCCCATCCCTATTTCATTGGTTACAATAATAATTGTCGCATTTTCTTGATTGGCAATAGCATCAAATTCGGCTTTAGCTTGTTCTAAACACAAGGAAACATCATTTTTCGTATCCACAAAAAAATTTGTTAACCAAAGCGTAACACAATCGACAATGGCTACTTTTCCCGAAAAATCAATTTCGCTCAAGTGTTTTTCTTTTTCAATATTAATCCATCGTTCGTCCCGGTCTTTTTGATGGCGATCGATTCTCTTTTGGAAATCATCATCCCATTTTCGGGCTGTAGCCACATACATTGGTTTATCCGACAATCCTTTTGCTAAATTTTCGGCATAACTACTTTTACCGGAGCGTTCCCCGCCAGTTATTAAATATATCATTCTAATTGTAAATTATTAATTGTAAATTGTAGTAACATCTTTTATGCTAATTGAATAACTTATTTCTTGGTATCAACTTTTGCTTTAGTCGTTTTAATAATACTTGTTATAAGTTTTAATATTGATATTGCATCGTTATTTATATTTTCATATTCTTTCTCATTTAAATAATCCGTAGCTTTTAATAATTCTAACCAATAAACAACCTCATTAGCTTCTTTTTGTGCAATTGCAAACTTGTGAATAAAATCGTGCTTGCTCTCGGCATGTTCTGCTTCGCGAATCATAGCACCAATACTTGTTCCAGATCTTAATAGCTGCTTTGAAAGCACAAACTCTTTTTTATCACAACATAGATATTGATATAATCTAACTATTCGTACAGCAAAATCAAAACTCTTGGTTTTAACAATATTATCTTTCATCATTGATAATTTACAATTTATAATTATTTATACGGACAATGTCGACATCCATTGCCACAACAATTACCTCTTTTTAGATGAAACCAAGCCTTGAAAACATAGTTCCCATTTTCTAAATAATAATCGATTCCTTCTATGAGATTAGTAGTTTTGGGTAGATCTTTGGCTTTATTATCCGTTGCAGTTTCAGAAGATAGTGTTGCAACATATTCGTCAATTTTAGTGGAGCAGGCAGTTGTAAAACAACTGGAACACAAGCAATCCACCACTTCTGACGGAGTAAAAATGGGTGGAAAATTATTGCACCAGCATTTACTTCCTTCAGGTGTGTCCCCACAATTAAAAGGAGTTCCGCAAGTAGAACAGTTTTTGACTTTAATGCTATTCATTTCGTAAAGATAGTATTTGTTCAATTTTTTACTGCTAAAAATAAACAAGAAATTTTATAAATTTGGTATACCTTTGTCGCTATCGAAAAATTAAATCATGAAATTCACCTTTAAATTAATCCTTTTTGTTCTCTCTTTTTCAACTTTCGTTGGATGTAAAAAAAGCGAAAACCTAACCGTAAAAGAAAGTACTGATTCAAAAAATGCAATCGAATATGCCTCGGGACTTTCTATTAATAAATACGAAGGATATTCAGTAGTGACAGTTTCAAATCCTTGGCCTGAAGCCAATAAAAACTTCACTTATATATTGAAAGAAAAAAACGGCAGCATTCCTGATAGCCTGCAAAAATACACCACAATTTCAGTTCCTTTAGAATCAATCGTCGTTACCTCAACGACCAATATTCCTTTTTTGGAAATGCTGGGAGTTGAAAAATCACTGGTGGGTTTCCCTCATACCGATTATGTTTCTTCTGAAAAAACAAGAAAATTAATTGATGCCCGTGCTGTAAAAAACATAGGACAAAACGAAAAATTAAACATGGAGCAACTCATTGATTTGGCGCCTAATTTAATTGTGACTTTTGGAGTTGACAACAACAATCCGATGATTGATAATTTACAAAAAAGCGGTCTTAATGTACTCATACAAGCGGACTGGATGGAACAAACTCCACTTGGCAAAGCAGAATGGATTAAGCTTTACGGTGCTTTATTTGGAAAAGAAAAAGAAGCCAAAACGCTTTTTGATGAAATCGTTAAAAATTACAATGACGCGATACAATTGGTTGCAACCCAAAAACCAACAGCAACCGTTTTGTACGGATCTATGTATCAAGAGCAATGGTATGTAGCAAGAGGAAATAGCTGGGTAGCCCAATTCATGAAGGATGCCAAAGCAAATTATTTGTGGGCAAATGTCGAAGGTACAGGAAGTCTTAGTTTGCCTTTTGAAAAAATATTAGAGAAAGCAAAAACGGCGCAATATTGGATTGCAACAGGTTCTTTTAAAAGTATTGCTGAATTCGAAAACAGTAATCCACATTACAGTCAGTTTGACGCTTCAAAATCTAAAAATGTGTATACTTTTGAAAGTAAATTAGGTGCAACAGGAGGAACCATTTATTATGAATTAGCACCTAGCCGACCGGATTTAGTTTTGAAAGATTACATTAAAATCTTCCATCCTGAATTGCTTCCAAACTATACTTTTACTTTTGCACAAAAACTAAACTAAATTGGCGAATCAAAAACGAAATACGATTCTATTTTTCTTGCTTACTTTGGGGCTTGTTCTATTGTTTTTTGTAAACATTAGTTTTGGTTCCATAACGATTCCTTTTAAAGAAATTTATACTAGTTTAACTGGTGGTCAAGCGAGTAAGTCTACTTGGGAATATATCATCATCAATTATCGTTTACCAAAAGCCATTACTGCAATTCTTGTTGGAATGGGATTATCTATAAGTGGATTGCTGATGCAAACTCTGTTTCGAAATCCACTGGCAGGACCTTATGTTTTAGGACTAAGTTCCGGTGCCAGTTTAGGCGTTGCTTTTGTAATATTAGGAGCGAGCTTACTTCCACCTTTTTTAAGTACCATTTTATTATCCTCTTATGGAGTGGTTTTAGCCTCAACTATAGGAAGTTCAGTTGTATTACTCGCCGTTTTGATGGTATCCCAAAGGCTACGCGATACGATGGCCATCTTAATTGTAGGGCTAATGTTTGGTAGTTTTACCAGCGCAATAGTAGGCGTTCTTACGTATTTTAGTTCAGCTGAACAATTGCAGAAATTTACGTTTTGGTCCATGGGAAACTTAGGTAATTTGTCTTGGTCTTCTATAGTAATTCTGACAATTTGTGTGGCAATTGGCTTATTATTAAGTCTGTTTAGCATCAAGCCACTTAATGCACTATTATTGGGTGAAAATTACGCACGCAGTTTAGGTTTGAATTTCAAAAAAACACGATTAATTATTATTTTTGCAACAAGTATTTTAGCCGGAAGCATCACGGCCTATGCAGGTCCAATTGCCTTTGTAGGACTGGCAGTTCCGCACATAGCAAAATTAGTGTTTCAAACCAGTAACCATTCGGTTTTGTATTGGAGTACGTTACTTTTAGGCGCTTCAATTATGCTTATTTGTGATGTAATTTCAGAATTGCCCGGATTGGAGATCACTTTACCAATCAATGCTGTAACTTCTATAATTGGAGCTCCAGTTGTGATTTGGCTATTGGTTAGTAAACGAAAAATGATTGCCTAATGGAAAACAAAATCATCTTACAAGCGTCTCAAATTAGCATCGGTTATTCTCATAAAAAAGAGAAAATCGTAGTGGCTTCGGATATTTCTATTGCTTTAAAAAAAGGAAAACTGATAGCTTTAATTGGTGCGAATGGCATTGGAAAATCAACACTTTTAAAAACGATAACTGGAATCCAGAAACCGCTTTCTGGTGCTGTTTTCTTGAATGAAAAGAAAATTACTGATTACGAACCTTTGGATTTAGCGCAAAACCTAAGCATTGTTTTAACCGAAAAATTACCTCCCAGTAATTTAACCGTTTTTGAACTCATTGCTTTAGGAAGACAGCCCTACACCAATTGGATGGGAACTTTATCTGATATTGATATTGTTAAAGTTAACGAGGCCATGGCATTGACGCAAATCAGTCATTTAGCCACAAAAAAACATTATGAGATTAGTGACGGACAATTACAAAAAGTATTGATTGCACGAGCTTTGGCACAAGATACTCCGTTAATAATTTTGGATGAACCCACAACCCATTTGGATTTATTGCACAAAGTGGCTTTATTCAAACTTTTGAAAAAGCTTACTCATGAAACCGGAAAATGCATTTTATTTTCTACTCATGATATTGATATGGCGATACAATTGAGTGACGAAATGATTATTATGACTCCTGAAACTGTGCTTCAAGACGAGCCTTGTAATTTTATTTCAAAAGGAAGTTTCAATACCTTATTCAAAGACGAACATATTATTTTTGACGCTGAAAAAGGAAAATTCATGATTGTTTAGTTCCAACATTTTATTCCGTCCAAAATCGTACTAACCATTTCCTTTCAATAAATTTATACTCACTGTTGCAAGATTTGAGTCTGGGAATCTCCTAAAAAAATTAGCATCCGGATACAATCCCGCTTCAGCAGCGATTTTGTGCAAAACAGGAATTTCAACGATGTATTGATCCGAAAAACCATGCGTGGCATCATAAGCCGTAGCAGCCGTTTTCCCTAAATTAGCAGCAGTCAAATTTGGAGCAATCGTATGCAATTCAATCATTAACAACCCAAATTTCCGAACGTACGGCGACCATTTATTCAAATGTTCCAATAGATTATCTTCGACTAAACAATTACTGATTCGCTCTCCTCTATGCGCAAATGCTCCGGTTGAATGACTTACTCTGCCTTTAGTAACATGTTTAGGCATTTCCCAAATTCGGTTATGATCCAAGAAGGTTCTCACATTCAATAAATCTTTTAAATCAATGTTATAATTTTCCAATAAGTCATTGGCTAACAAATCCGGCTGTCCAATATCACCCCAAATTACTTTGGCCCAAATATCGGCTTTGATTAAATTGGCCCGGGTTACTTTCAACGCAGCCTGATTGTAATCGGCACCAACAAGGAATAAAGGATAATCATCCAGCATTTTTCCGCGAAGCGTTTGTCGTTCGATTACATTATAAATATGTTCAATAAATGCTCCATTGCCACAACCCATATCGAGAATTCCTTTCGGTTGGTCTTCTATTGGTAAATTGAATAATTTGATGATAATCTCATCTACGACTTTAAAATAAGTATCGTGCGCACCTCCGCTTCCCCAAACATTCATTTCTCGGTCCACATGAATTTCATCTTCGCCTTCAGCAACCGTTCTGAGTATATTTGGGTTACCAAAAATCAAATCCTCCATTTTACTAAATGTAGGTAAATAGGAAACCGTCACTCCATAAGCAGAAGCTCTTTTGGCAAAAAACAATCCCTTTTCCGTAAACTGGTAATTGCCTTTTTTTTGGGTAAACCAACCTAAATCTGCAAAGAAATCTAATATAATTTTGAAATTCTCGGGAGATTTATGAAATTCTTCAGGACGGAAGGAAATCTCCATAAAATACTTATGAAACATACCGCTCATACCCAATCGCACTAATATTGGTCCAACCAAAGAACCTTCAATGTGCGTTAAAATCTGATGCTGAATTTCATTGGTCAGCGCATCATTCGAAAATGAAATTTCATAATTTTTTTTATACAAATCGAAAATTAACCCCAATCGAACGAATGGAATATCGTCTAATAATCGCGTGCTAAATTGCATCGTGAAATGCAGTAAATCAAGCACGTCTTCATACAAATAGAACATAGGAAAAGCAATCGCGCTTTTTTCGTTTATGGCAAACGTAATTTGGTCTGTGTAAGTATTGATGTGATAATTCAGAAATCCCTGCGAACACAAAACACGCAAACCCACATTGAGATAGCCTTCATTGGCTTTAAAGTGTTCCGAAAGTTCCGAAAGCGTAACTTCTTTTTTGTCAAGAATATAGGACAGCACCCCTTTTTCATACAAAACATGCGCAACGGGAGCGGTAACCAAACCGTCTAAATGTTTGAAAATGGTGCTTCTAAGAGTAATTTTATCAATCATAAAAAGTACGTTTTAAGGGAGAAAAAACACAATTAGATCCAGAATGACCTATTCAAATATATGAAATTTCAACCACAAAATAGCCTTACTTTTTTACAACTTTTAATTTACAATTCACAGTCTACTAGCTATTTGTCTTTTTGCTTCGCCAATGACAAACGCAACAGAATTTGCTATATTAAAACTTCTGATTAACGATGACATAGGAATTGTCAGATGATTGGGAAATTCGTTTAAAACAGCTTCACTCAAACCTTTACTTTCTTTCCCAAAAACCAACCAGTCTCCATCCTGAAAATCAGTCTCCAGATATGATTTTTTGGCATGGGAACTCATCAGGAAAACTCGGGATAAATCAGGAATCTGTGTTTTCCATTCGGCTACATTTTGATATTCAGTAACATCAAGATGTACCCAATAATCCAAACCGGAACGTTTTAGGTTTTTATCATTAATGACAAATCCAAAAGGATGAATTAAGTGCAAACGGCTTTCGGTACCTACGCACAATCGGCCAATATTTCCCGTATTATTTGGGATTTCAGGTTCTACTAAAACGATGTTTAACATTGCAATTATTGTTATTTTTTATTGTTATTTTTCATTCGAATCGACTGCAAAATCAGACACTTCCAAAACTTCTCCAGCCTGCAAATCATTGAGATGTACGTTTCCTATTCGAACACGAACCAAGCGTAACGTAGGGAAACCAACAGCGGCAGTCATTTTTCGGACTTGGCGAAACTTCCCTTCATTCACCGTTATCGAAGCCCAAGAAGTGGGACCGTGACGTTCATCGCGTATCTTTTTTCCTCTGGTTCCAAAAGCGGGAATTTCATTTATCAAGAATGCTTTGCACCGTTTCGTAATGTATTTCGTTCCATTGAAACCTATTTCGACTCCTTTTTGCAATTGCTCAATCGCTTCCTGATGGATAATTCCATCGACTTGAACATAATATTCCTTGTCGACTTTTTTACTTCGAATGATTTCGCTCATCTTCCCGTCCGTGGTCAATAACAATAATCCTTCTGAATCTTCGTCAAGACGCCCTATTGCCATCGTTCCTTTTGGGAAATCGTGCAATTCACCCAGCAGTTTCTTTTTTCTTTTTAATTCGTAAATAAACTGACTCAGATACCCGTAAGGCTTATGAATGATGAAATGAGAATGAGACATTTTAGTGTATTAGTTGTGCGTGCAAAGATAGTTTTGTTTTCTCTGGATTTAAAATAGTGTCGCCATACATTTATTGGTGTAAACCAAAAGCTATGTTAAATGATTGAACTCCTTCGTTTAAAAGACGTAATCTTATAGAAGCTAACAGTATTAGCTTTAAAATTAAAGAGTATGGAAAGCAACGATTTAGGTTCAAAAAAAACAAATAATAAGCAAAATATAAACGAAGGATTTAGCGGTCAGAATCTAGCCCAAAATACTAATCCTGAAGTATCCCATTTAAAATCAGAAGTAGAAACTGATAGTCATGGAAATCAAAAAATTGTCCAAAGAGCACGTAATATTGATGGAACTCTAGAACAGAATGAGGATAGCACTCCTATAAATTTAAGTTCTGATATTGCAAATGTTTCTGAAGAACAAGCTAAAAAAATGGTCGAAAATAAAGATCATAACTCGGATATTATTCCAAACCGTTATCCAAATTCCCATCCGGATAATCAGGAAGACCGAGGAAATATAAAACTGGATGAATAATAATTGATTTAGTGCAAAAAGACCAATACGAATCTAATTCCTATTGGTCTTTTTTATTTTCCCAATTCCAATAAACAACGTTCCAAAAAAAACAAAAGCCAGCAGCATAAAAAAGCTGTTAAGCAATACTTTATCATAACCCAAAAGTATCACATCTATAAATGGATAGGGATAAAAACTAAAAAAAGCGCCCCGAACTAAAGTGTAAACCAAATACACCGCAGGGAAAATCAACCACGGAAAGATGTTTTTGAATTCCAATTCCTTTTTTGGTACAAATAGAATCCAATAGAGTAAAACCAAAATTGGAATAACCAAATGCAACAACTCATCCACTACTTTTTGAGAACCCGTTGGCGCCCATAAAAATCTAAGAATTGCATTGTAAACAAGTCCTACAATCGTGATGTATAACGTAATTGCTGTTGTGTTTTTAGGTTTCGAAAAAAATAAACCCAATTTGGATTTTGGCTTCAGCCAAAGAAAAGTAAAACAAACTGCCACTAAAATATTCGATTGAATGGTGAAAAAACTAAAAAAACGAACAATCGTTTCCGAAAGTGACACCACCCGATTGATAATGATAAGGTACAATTGTAATACAACCGCAAACCAACCGACAATAGCAATAATTGCAAAAAAACGAGAATTCAATTTTAAAGATTTATCCTGCATATTTTTTAAAGTATAAAAATTAATTGGCAACTAATTTTACAAATCCATGAATACTAAAACTTGAGATACTATTTTGATTTCCGAAAGGAAAGAAGGAAACTTTTGTTTATTTTTACAAACTTACAAAAAGAAATTTTATGTCAAATATGCTTCCGTTTTTATTGATTTTCATCGTTGCTCTCGCTATTGGTATTTTCATTGGCAAACTCATTTTCTCTGCCCGATTCCAATCGGAAAAAATCAGTTTAGAAGAAAAACTAATTGCTTTTACTTCCCAATTCAACCAACTAAAAGAGCAGATTGTCATTGATAAAACAACTTTTGAAAAGCAATTAGAAAATGCAAATGCCGAGAAAGAAAGCATTCGAAGTGAAAAAGACAGTCTGGCGATTCAGCTTTCGAAAAAAGAAGTTGATTTTGAGAATCTTTGGGAACGCAATAAAGAACAAAAAGAAGAAGTCGAGAAACTACAGGAAAAATTCACCAAAGAATTTGAGAATCTCGCCAACAAAATATTAGAAGAAAAGTCCAATAAATTCACGGAACAGAACAAGGAGAATATGAAAAATATCTTGTCGCCTTTACAGGATAAAATTCAATTGTTCGAAAAGAAAGTCGAAGACACCCACAAAGAAAGTATTGATTATCATGCGGCTTTGCGCCAACAGATTTTGGGCTTGCGAGAAATGAATATCCAAATGAGCAAGGAAACCATCAACCTGACCAAAGCTTTGAAAGGAGACAGTAAAATGCAGGGAAATTGGGGTGAATTGGTTTTGGAACGTGTTCTTGAAAAATCAGGATTAGAGAAAGGTCGTGAATACGAAGTGCAACAAGCGTTCACTACCGAAGATGGAAATCGCGTTTTTCCTGACGTTGTCATCAATCTGCCGGACGGTAAAAAGATGATTGTCGATTCTAAAGTTTCTTTGACCGCTTACGAAAAATACATCAATGAAGAAGATGACGATATAAAAGTTGGATTTTTAAAAGAACACGTTAACTCCATCAAACGCCACGTAGAACAATTAGGCAATAAAAACTACCAAGATTTATATCAAATAGAAAGCCCTGATTTCGTCTTATTATTTATTCCTATCGAACCGGCTTTTGCCATGGCTCTGAACGAGGATACGAGTTTGTACAACAAAGCATTCGAGAAAAACATAGTTATTGTTACTCCGGCGACATTATTAGCTACTTTGCGAACGATTGACAGCATGTGGACCAACCAAAAGCAACAGGAAAACGCACTTGAAATTGCACGTCAAGCTGGTGCTTTGTATGACAAATTTGAAGGTTTTGTTGGGGATTTAATCCGAATTGGAAAGAAAATAGACGAAAGCAAAACAGAATACAGCGGTGCCATGAATAAACTCGTAGAAGGAAAAGGAAACCTGATTGTGAGTGTGGAGAAATTGAAAAAAATGGGAGCCAAAGCGAAAAAAGCACTTCCGGAAAGCATATTAAATAGAGCAGAAAAAGACGAAAATCAACTTTTAAACTAAACAAAAATGAGAAAATTTTTAATGGTAATAACCGTAATCCTTGTAGTATCTGTGTCAGGTTATTTTGCTTTTTTATACACTGCCACGTATAGCGAAGGAGTTCGTTCAGGCGAATTAATAAAAGTGAGCCGTAAAGGAGTTGCATTCAAAACATGGGAAGGCGAAATAAGTCAGGGCATTTCCGGAGCTCAAATTTTCTCTTTTTCGGTATTGGACAGTGAGGAAAAAGTAATTACTGACTTACAAGAATTCGAAGGACAATATGTTCAGGTAGCTTATGTAGAACGCTACAGGACATTTCCTTGGTGGGGCGATACACGCTATTTTATAACAGAAGTCAAAAAAGTAAATTCTCCTTTTAAAATAAAATAAATGAACCGTACTTTTAAAACCGTTGCATCCTCAAATATTCGAATTTCAGAATTGATGTTGCCATCACACACTAATTTTAGCGGGAAAATTCATGGTGGTTATATTTTATCCTTATTAGATCAGATTGCATTTGCCTGTGCATCCAAATTTTCAGGAAATTATTGCGTAACTGCATCCGTGGATACGGTCAATTTCCTCAAACCAATAGAAGTAGGCGAACTCGTTACAATGAAAGCCTGCGTGAATTACGTAGGCAATAGTTCCATGATTATTGGCATTCGTGTAGAAGCAGAGAACATTCAAACGGGAAAAATCAAACATTGCAATTCTTCCTATTTTACGATGGTTGCCAAAGACAAAGAAGGCAATAGCATGCTTGTTCCAGGATTAATTTTATCTAATATGAGTGAAGTACGTCGTTTTTGCAATTGCATCAAACAAATCGCCTTAAAAAAGGAAAAAGACCTTCATGAAGAAAAGTTTGATTACACATCAGAAGAATCATTAGAAAGCTTAAAAAAATACAACATAAAGTTAGAGTTATAATTTAGTAAATCGATAACTAACACTTTTGTAAAAAATACTTTTCCACGAATATTACATTCCCAATTATACTTTAATTTCTGATTAAAAAAACCGAGAAAAATTAACTCATTTGGTGATTTTTTCAACCGCTCAATACTTTTATTTCATCGGTTAATTTCGTAACTTTAAGTAATTTAATTCATAAATCATTATGAAAAAAATTACTCTAATAGTACTACTCATTATTGCAATTAAATCTTTTGCACAAGATAAAATGGTGACTTATGGAGCAATCATACATTTTGAGGCTTCAATTCCCTTATTTGAAGAAGTGAAAGCAAGTAATGAAAAAACAACCTGTATTTTGATAACTAAAACAGGACAGATAGCCTGTTGGATGAACATTAAAGACTTCAAATTTCAAAGAAGCTTGATGGAAGAACATTTTAATGAAAACTACATGGAAAGCAAACGCTTTCCAAGAGCAGTTTTTAAAGGTAAAATTGAAAAATTTGATTTAAAAAACATCAATTCAGTTCCTAAACAATATCAAATCAACGGGAAAATCACCATTCATGGCAAAACAAAAAAAATAGATATTAGTGGCACCCTAAAAAAAGTGGATAAGCGAATTGAACTTATCTCTGAGTTTCCCTTAAACACGGATGATTTTATGATAGAAATTCCTTTTATAGTTCGCAGCAAAATATCCAAAAGCGTCAACACGCAACTCATTTGTGTCTTACGATAAATCTATTTTGTTAAACAATCTCTTAAAGCCTCTTCCAGATTTTTAAATTTAAATTGAAAACCCGTTTCTTCAATCTTATCAGAAGAAACCCTTCTACCGGTCAAGACAATCACGGCCATTTCGCCCATTACCAATTTTAACACAAAAGCAGGAACATTGGGCAACCAAATAGAATAGCCAAAAATACGAGCCAACGTTTTAGAAAAAATAGTATTAGTCGTATTATCACTAACAGCTGCGTTGTAAGCACCTTCCATATTAGGATTTAAAACCGCTTGAAGATAGATGTTACACAAATCATCTACATGAATCCAAGGCATGTATTGCTTACCGGAACCCAATGCGGAACCCAATCTAAACTTGAACAAGGGAATAAGTTTTTTTAAGAAACCATCATTTTTCCCTAATACTAATCCAGTACGGATTTTTACGGTACGAATGTTTAGGTTTTCTATAAAATCCAAAGCTCCTTCCCATTTCTGACAGGTATAACCCAAGAAATCATTTGCTGGTGGCGTGTTTTCTGAACAAATCTCTTCGCCATTTACGGCTCCATAAATACCTACCGCCGATGCTGAAATAAAAGCGTCCAGTTTTTTGTTGTTTTTTTTTATAACAGAATACAACAATTGAGTAGATTTTTCCCGACTATCAATAATAGCCGCTTTACGTTTAGCGGTCCATCTTTTTTCAGCGATATTTTCACCTGCTAAGTGAATAATATAATCCGCGTTTAAAACGGCGCTTTCGTCAATAGTCTGATTTGCGACATCCCATTTGTAATAGAAAATGTCTCCTTTATTTTGTTTTTCACTTCTACTCAGGATAGATACTGAATACCCTTTCGCGATCAATAAACCTGTTAAATGGCTACCGATAAATCCCGAACCTCCGCTTATTAAAACATTTTTTTTCATGATAGTGTAAAGCTAATGATTTATAATGATATAAAATTATATTAAATTTTGTTTAACTTTATTAATATATAGTTAAACATTTCATACCTTTATACTTTAATTTGAAATATACTAAAAAATGGCTGCTAAAAAAACAATACTAACAAAGGACAAAATAGTTTCTCTTTATATGAACTATGTCCTCGATCATAGTGAAAAACCGAAATCCGTATATCATTTTGCAAAAATGAATGACTTTACGGAAGCGGAATTCTATTCATTTTTTGGAACAATAGAAAGCATCGAAAAAGAGATTTTTAAAATGTTTTTAGAAAAAACGGTAGAATTGCTCAACAAAAACAAGGACTACGAAATGTATGATATGAAAAGTAAAATGCTGAGCTTCTACTTTACTTTTTTTGAAATTCTAACTGCGAACAGAAGTTATGTCGTGCTCGTTTTAAAAGAACACAACAATCAATTAAAAAAACTGATGCAGCTTTCTGAACTTAGAAATAGTTTCAAAAATTATCTTATCGAAATAATCTCAGACGATTTTAGAACGCAACAAGAAAAATTTCAGAATTTTCAAGAGAAAGCATTTCAGGAAACCTCATGGATTCAACTTTTATTGACGTTGAAATTCTGGCTGGATGATTCTTCACCAGCTTTTGAGAAAACTGACATATATATTGAGAAGTCAGTGAAAGCCTCTTTTGAATTAATGAACATCACTCCGCTGGATAGCTTAATAGACTTTGGAAAATTTATTTTCAAAGAAAAAATATACAATAAGTAATGAAAACGATAGACTATATCCCTACTTCAAAAATTGAAAGGGCCACAAAACTAGTGCAAACCGGTGCAAAAGTTGGTGTCAATTATCTAAAATATTACGGAGAAAAAATGGTTAATTCTGATTTGACTCGTGATAAACTCAACGAAGATAATGCAGAAGATATTTATGACGGACTAAAAAGTTTGAAAGGAAGTGCGCTCAAAGTCGCACAAATGCTAAGTATGGACAAAAGTTTTTTGCCACAGGCTTATGTAGAAAAATTTTCATTGTCACAGTTTTCTGTTCCGCCACTTTCGGCTCCATTAGTATTGAAAACGTTCAAGACAAATTTCGGAAAAACACCGTATGAAATTTTTGATGAGTTCAACGCAAATTCCGTTAACGCTGCCAGTATCGGACAAGTTCATCTCGCTGTAAAAGACGGAAAAAAACTGGCTGTGAAAATTCAATATCCTGGTGTAGCCAATAGTATTTCATCTGATTTGGCTTTGGTAAAACCCATTGCAATCAGAATGTTTAATCTACAAGGAAAAGATTCTGACAAGTATTTCAAGGAAGTTGAGGACAAATTGATTGAGGAAACCAATTATTTATTGGAACTAAAACAAAGCCAAGAAGTGGTTGAAGCCTGTAAAAAGATTGAAAATCTGGTTTTCCCGAATTACTATTCTCAATATTCATCGGAGAAAATTATCACGATGGATTGGATGACAGGAATTCATCTATCGGAATTTACTAATAAAAATGACAATCAAGAAATCGCGGACAAAATTGGTCAGGCTTTATGGGATTTCTATATGTATCAAATTCATATTCTGAAAAAAGTACACGCTGATCCGCATCCGGGAAATTTCTTGGTAAATGATAAAAACCAATTAGTAGCATTGGATTTTGGTTGCATGAAACAAATTCCGAATGACTTTTATATTCCTTATTTCGAATTAATAAACAAAGAAGTGATTGATAACAAGAAACTTTTTAGTCAAAAATTATTCGAATTGGAAATCCTTAGAGTGGATGATTCCAAAGAGGAAGTGGAATATTTTACTCAAATGTTTTACGATTTATTATCGCTTTTCACGAAACCTTTTCAAACCGAAACGTTTGATTTCTCGGACGCAGCATTCTTTGAAAGCATCGCACAATTGGGCGAACGATTCTCAAAAGACACCAATCTTAGAAAAATGAATGGCAATCGAGGTTCCAAACATTTCATTTATATGAACAGAACGTTCTTTGGATTATACAATTTAATGTTTGATTTGAAAGCGACAATTGTTGTCAATGAATATCAAAAATACAACTAGTGAAAAAGGAAAATCTTCCTTCAAAAATGTGTTTGGTTTGTAACCGACCTTTTAGCTGGCGGAAAAAATGGGAAAAAGTTTGGGACGAAGTCAAATATTGTAGCGAAAAATGCAAGAGAAACAAAAAGGGTTAGTTTGGTTTAGAAATGATCTCAGAGTCCATGATAATGAATCTTTGACAAATGCGATACAAGAAAATGACACTGTAATTGCGGTCTATTGTTTTGATCCAAGGCAATTTGAGGAAACAAGATTTGGTTTTAAAAAAACAGAAAAATTCCGAGCCAAATTTCTAATTGAGTCTGTGACAGTATTGAGACAAAATTTGGAAAAATTGAATATTCCGCTTTTGGTGTATCACCAAAAACTAGAAGATTCTATTCCGGAAATTGTAACTCAAAATAAAATCAATTCTGTTTACTTCCAAGAAGAATGGACGAGTGAAGAAATGGAAGTTTTAGAGAATATCAAATCGAAAATATCGGTTTCAGTAGCGTTTAGAGCTACTTACAATCAGTTCTTATTTCATCCTGAAGACATTCCGTTTGACATTCCATCGATTCCAAATGTTTTTACACAATTCAGGAATCAGTGTGAAAAATCGACAAAAGTCAGACCTGAATTTGCAGTTCAACAGATGCCTGAAGAAAATTGGTTCGCAAATGAAACTGTAATTCCTACGATGGAAACATTAGGATTTACCGATTTTGAAATGGATTCCAGAACAGCTTTTCCTTTTCGAGGAGGTGAAGACGAAGCAATGAAAAGATTGGAGCATTATTTTTGGAAAACCAAAAAACTAAGTGTTTATAAATTGACCCGCAACGGATTAATTGGAACTGATTTTAGTTCGAAATTTTCTCCTTGGTTAGCCAATGGCTCTATTTCGGCGAAAACTATTTATTGGGAAATTATTAAATACGAACAACAAATTGGGAAAAATGAATCAACGTATTGGTTGATTTTCGAACTGATTTGGAGAGATTATTTTAAATACGTTTCGATGAAAAACGGGAATTCGATTTTTAAAATTGGAGGGATTTTAGACAAAAAATACGATTGGAAAAACAATCCATTAGCGATAAAAAATTGGATTAACGGCACAACTAAAGAGCCTTTTGTAAATGCCAATATGATTGAATTACAACAAACAGGCTGGATGAGCAATCGCGGCAGACAAAATGTAGGTTCCTATTTTGCAAAAAATCTTCTGTTAGATTGGCGTATAGGAGCGGCTTATTTTGAAGCGATGCTTATTGATTACGATGTACACAGCAATTACGGGAATTGGATGTATGTTTCAGGAGTTGGAAACGACCCAAGAGATCGAAAATTCAATATTAAGTTACAAGCCGAGAATTATGACGGGCAATCAAAATTCCAGAAATTATGGTTGCAACAACAATTATTTTAAAAATTAAATGAATACAAACAAGAAACATATCAATGTGGTTTGGTTTAAAAGAGACCTTCGTTTACAGGATAACGAAGCTATTTTTAATGCCCTAAAAACTAACACTCCTACTTTGTTGCTTTATGTATTCGAAAAATCTTTAGAAAATGATTCGCATTACAGCCCGAGACATTGGAATTTCATCAAACAATCGCTTGTAGATATCAACAAACAACTGGAACAATCCAATACACATGTTTTAGCGGTGTCTTCTGAAGTGCTTCCCGTTTTCAATACCCTGCAAGAAATCTATAAAATAGACACGGTTTTTTCGCATCAGGAAACGGGATTAAAAATCACTTATGAAAGAGACAAAACCTTCAAACGTTTTTGTAAAAACAATCAAATAAATTGGGTTGAAAACACCAATAACGGCATTTTTAGAGCGTTAAGAAACAGAACAAACTGGGTTTCAAAGTGGGAAAAATACATGAATGAACCCCAATTTATTTTTGATTCGAAAGCAGAAAATTTCCTCGATACAGAAGCAATAACCGAACTCGAAAAAGCATTAGAAAAGACAAATTTAGAAACTGTTCCGGATACTATTTTTCAAAAAGGCGGCAGTACAATGGCTGGCAAATATTTACAAAACTTCTTTGACGAGCGCTATCACAATTATAGTTCGCATATCTCGAAACCTTTATTGGCTCGAAAAAGTTGCAGCAGATTATCCCCATACATTGCTTGGGGAAATCTATCATCCAGACAAGTTTTGCAAAAAGCAGCTACGTTCAGATTGACGTGCAGCCATAAAAAACAAATTGATTCTTTTATCTCCAGACTGACGTGGCAGGCACATTTCATTCAAAAATTTGAGATGGAAGAAATTATGGAGTTTGAAAGTGTTAACAAAGGATTTCATTCGTTGAAAAAGAAAGTCAATGAAAATTATATTGAAGCTTGGAAAACAGGAAAAACAGGATTTCCGTTAATCGATGCTTCCATGCGCTGCTTGAATGAAACCGGTTATTTGAACTTTAGAATGCGTGCCATGTTAGTATCGTTTTTTACACATAATCTATGGCAGCCTTGGCAAGAAGCCACACAACATTTATCACAAATGTTTTTGGATTTTGAACCCGGAATTCATTTTCCGCAGTTGCAAATGCAGGCTGGTGAAACCGGAATCAATATGTTACGTATATATAATCCAATAAAGAACAGTTACGAACACGATCCTGATGGTGAATTTATAAAAAAATGGGTGCCGGAATTACGCAATTTGCCACGAGGATTTATACATGAACCGTATAAAATGACCTATTTAGACCAGAAATTTAATGATTTCGAAATAGGCATCAGCTATCCGAAACCAATTGTAAATATGGAACGAACGAGGAAATTTGCCAGTGATTTTTTATGGAAAATGAAGAAAAATACATTGGTAAAAGAGGAAAGTTCACGCATATTAAAATTACACACCATGGCCGATATTGGCGACAGTGAATAATTTTTCAATAGCAATCTCAAAAACAATAGCAATTTCAAATAAATAAAATATCGTGACTGTAAAAAAAGAACTTACCGATTTAGACAAAGACCGAATCATAGAAATGGCTTGGGAAGACCGAACCACTTTTGATGCGATTTTAATGCAATTTGGATTAAAAGAACAAGAAGTAATCGACCTGATGCGTACCGAAATGAAACCTTCGAGTTTTAGAATGTGGCGCGAAAGAGTGCAAGGCCGCAAAACAAAACATGAAAAATTGAGGGATTTTCGAGAAGGGCGTTTTAAATGTACGATGCAAAGACAAATTAACAACAACAAGATTTCTAAGCGATAAAAATTAGTATTCAGTGAACAGTAATCTGTTAAAATAACAACATAAATAAAAAATGAAAAACATAGTAATCATAGGTGGTAGTAAGGGAATTGGCAGTGCCATTTTGTTGCAACAATTAGAGACAAACATGGTGTACAACATCAGCAGAAATGCTCCAGATATCACACATCCCAATCTGAAACACTTTTCTGCAGATGTTTTGCAGGATGCACTTCCGGAAATTGAAACTATTGATACCTTGATTTACTGTCCGGGCTCCATCAATTTGAAACCCATCGGAAGTCTTAGTATCGATGATTTTAGAAATGATTTTGAAATTAATGTCATTGGCGCAGTAAAAGCCATTCAGAAATATTTACCTGTTTTAAAAAAGGGAACTAATCCATCGATTGTTTTGTTTAGCACCGTAGCCGCAAAATTAGGAATGCCGTTTCATGCTAGTATTGCTACCGCAAAAGCAGGAATTGAAGGATTAGTGAAATCGCTGGGAGCAGAATTGGCTTCGGTAGTACGCATCAATGCCATTGCTCCCACGATTACCGAAACATCACTTTCGGCAGGTATTTTAAGAAATGATCGAATGAAAGAAAATATGGTGGAACGCCACCCGATGAAAGGTTATTTGAAACCGGAAGAAGTGGCCAATATGGCAAACTTCCTGATTTCGGAAAATGCGAAATCAATCTCAGGTCAGATATTCGAAATGGATTACGGAATAGTGACTTTTAAAATCTAAAGAAGTTGTTATTTATCATCTAGAAAATAAGTTTTTAAACCATTAATGAATTAAGTTTATTTAGAAAGAGTACTTAACTTTTCTTAATCTCTTAATGGTTTATAAAAAAAAAAACATCCAATAAAATAATTAGCCAAACTTAATATTGAAACACAGAACACCATGATAAAAGAAATGAAAAGTTACGAAAAAATCGAACAATACGATACTGAAATAACGGAAGCTTTAGCTGATAATTATAGAGTAATAATTGAAAATTTAGGAGAAGATGTTACTCGTGAAGGTCTTGAAAAAACACCGGAACGTGTTGCAAAAGCCATGCAGTATCTAACTCATGGTTACGGATTAGATCCATTAGAGATATTAAAATCGGCGATGTTTACCGAAGATCATCAACAAATGATTGTGGTAAAGGACATCGAAGTTTACTCTATGTGTGAACACCATATGTTGCCGTTTTTTGGAAAAGCACATGTCGCTTATATTCCAAATGGTAAAATTGTAGGTTTAAGTAAAATACCAAGAGTCGTAGATGCTTTTGCCAGAAGAATGCAAGTACAAGAACGATTGACAGACCAAATTAAAAACTGTATTCAGGACGCTTTGAATCCACTGGGCGTAGCCGTTGTGATTGAAGCCCAACACATGTGTATGCAAATGCGAGGCATTCAAAAACAAAACTCAGTTACCACAACATCGTCTTTCACCGGTGCTTTCGAAAAAGACAAAACCAGAAAAGAATTTATCAGTTTGGTTTCTAATAAACTGAGTTAATTTTTATCATTTAAACACAAAATCATGAAAATTCTCTTAACAGGCGCAACAGGTTATATCGGGAAGCGACTTTTGCCTTTGTTGGTGGCACAAGGACATGAAATAATCTGTTGTGTAAGAGATAAAAACAGGTTTTATTGTCCCATAGAATTTCAAAAAAGTGTTACCGTAATTGAAGTCGATTTTCTCAAACAAGAAACATTGACAGCCATTCCAGATGCTATTGATGCCGCTTATTATCTGATTCATTCCATGTCAGGATCCGCTAATAATTTTGATGAATTAGAAAGCGTGTCAGCATTGAATTTTGTGCAACGATTGAATGAAACCAAAGCAAAACAAGTTATTTATTTGAGCGGCATTGTCAATGATAAATCGCTGTCCAAACATTTATCATCGAGAAAAAAAGTAGAAGAAATTTTAAATATTGGAACGTTTGCCACGACAACTTTACGAGCTGGAATTATTGTGGGTTCCGGAAGTGCATCGTTTGAAATCATTCGGGATTTAGTGAATAAACTTCCCATTATGATTACTCCAAAATGGCTCAATACAAAATGCCAGCCGATTGCAATTCCGGATGTTCTTGATTTTTTATCCAAATCTCTATTAAATCCGCTTACCTACAATCAGAGTTTTGACATTGGCGGACCGGATATTTTAACGTACAAAGAAATGCTTTTGGGTTTTGCAGAAGCAAAAAAACTAAAGCGATGGATTATTACTGTCCCAATAATGACTCCAAAATTATCCTCGTATTGGTTGTATTTTGTAACCTCAACATCGTATAGACTCGCATCAGCACTGGTTAGCAGTATGAAAGTCGAAGTGGTTTGCAGTGATAACCGAATCAATGCTTTATTGAATGTTACGCCTATGACTTACAAACAAGCGCTTTCCCGTGCTTTGATAAAAGTAGACGAAGACAAAGTAGCTTCAAGTTGGAAAGATTCCTTAATCAGCGGGCGTTTTAGCAGCAATATGTCGGAATATTTGAAAGTTCCAAAAAAAGATTGTTTTATCGACCGCCGTAAAATGGAAATCATTGACCGCGATTTTACCATCAGCAGAATCTGGTCCATCGGAGGCGATTCGGGTTGGTATTATGGGGATTGGCTTTGGGATTTACGAGGTTTTATAGACAAATTATACGGTGGCGTGGGTTCCCGAAGAGGAAGAACGAATCGTCATGATATACATTCTGGTGATGCCTTAGATTTTTGGCGCGTTTTGTATGCCAATAAAGAAGAGGGAAAACTAATCTTATTTGCCGAAATGAAATTACCAGGTGAAGCTTGGTTAGAATTTAAAATTATCGGAAATACTTTGTATCAAGCGGCGACTTTTAGACCAAGAGGAATTTGGGGAAAATTATACTGGTATTCTGTTTTGCCGTTTCATGGATTTATTTTCGAAGGGATGCTGAAGAAATTGATTCAATAGTAAACAAATAACCTTTTCTGTACCTACTGGAAAAAGGAAATACAAATTGAACAGGTTATCAATCTGTTCAATTTGTATCTTTTATTTTAAAATTCCCGCTTTGTAGGTGGCAATCGCTCTGTCTCTAGCCATAGCATGCTCTACCATAGGTTTTCCATATCCTAAATCAAATTCTGGAATCCATTTTCGGATGTAGATTCCTTTTTCGTCGAATTTTTTTTGTTGAATCTCCGGATTGAAAACACGGAAATAAGGCGCAGCATCACAACCGGTTCCTGCTGCCCATTGCCAGTTTCCTACATTGGCAGACAATTCGTAATCCAGTAATTTTTGAGCAAAATAAGCCTCACCCCATTGCCACTGAATCAATAAATGCTTGCAGAGAAAACTCGCCACGACCATTCGGACTCTGTTGTGCATGTATCCTGTTTCATTGAGCTGACGCATTCCGGCATCAACCATTGGATATCCAGTTGTTCCCGAACACCATCGCTTGAAATCCTCTTCATCATTGCGCCACTGAATCCCATCATACGCTGATTTGAAGTTTTGCGTAACGACTTTTGGAAAACTGAATAAGATTTGCATGAAGAATTCTCTCCAAATCAATTCACTCAAAAAAACATCATTTTTATGAAATGCCCAATTGACTAATTTCCTAACGCTTACGGTTCCAAAACGCAAATGTGGCGAAAGATAAGAAGTTTTGTCTAAGGCTGGAAAATCCCTTATATCGTGATAATTTGCAATGAATTTTAAATTGTGCGGCTTTACTTTTATAGGACTTTCTTCGAAACCTATTTGTTCCAATGTTGGAAAAGCAAAGTCATTTTTATGAAAATTAGAAAACATATCCGTGGCATCGTATTCTGGAACCGGAGCCATTGATTTGTATTTTTCTAACCATTTATTTTTAAAAGGAGTATAAACCTTATAAGGCAATCCATCAGCTTTTGTGATTTCTTTTTCTTCGAAAATTACTTGGTCTTTAAAAGAATAAGTGATGGTATTGTTAGCTTCCAAAATTTCACAAATAACAATATCTCGTTGTATGGCGTAGGGCTCGTAATCTTTGTTGAAAAAGACTTCCTTAACATCAAATTCTTGAATAAGCGATTGCCAAACGTCAATAGTTTTTCCTTTTTTTACCAAAAGAGAACTTCCTATTTCTTGTAATTGCGTGTTTATTTTCGAAAGTGATTCGTGAATGAAACCTACTCGAGCATCGTTTTTTGGTAAACTGTCTAAAATGGAATCATCAAAAATAAACAATGGAATAACCGGGCATTTGGATTTTAAAGCATGGAATAATCCAATATTATCTTCTAAACGCAAATCGCGTCTGAACCAAAAAAAAGATACTTGTTGTTTCACCATTATTTTGAATTAAACATTTGATCTACCATAACACGTCTATGATCAAAGATGGCTTTCAATTTATTCTTTACGATAAGTGTGTTCATAATGCGACCGATGAAACCCAAAGGCAGCGCATAATGAACCAAATCAGTCATTTTCACTCCGTTTTCAGTAGCTTCAAAAAAATGTTTGTGATGCCACAATGCATACGGTCCAAAACGTTGTTCGTCGATAAAATAACTATTCTCTTTTACGAATGTAATTTCAGTAACCCAAGGCAATTTCAATCCCAAAAGTGGTGACACTTTGTATTGTATTATTTGCCCTGCGTACATGGATTTATTATCGAAATCAGTGATTTCGAACCCCATTGTTTCTGGTGTGATTTTCTGAAGATTACGTGGACTGGAAAAAAAAGCCCAACATTCTTCTAAACTTGCATTTACATGCTGAACGGTTTCTTTTTTATAGAGTTTCATCTAAAAATATTTAAGATTTTTGATTAACGATTCTTGATTTAAGATTTTCAAACGTGCTTATAAGGATTTTAAGAAATCTGCTCCCGAAGCTTCAGGACAAAAATCTTTAATCTTCATCCAAAAATCTCTTTAACTTTACGGAATTGTGCGTGAGGGATGGCAGTGGAGCTCTTTTTATAGGTGGTCTCGTTTTTTTGAACGAGACTACCTATAAAAAAGCGGGAACGTACAGCCCGACCCGCTTTTTCAGCGGGTCACGCCCAAATGGAATTGTTAGATTTTATAATATTTGAAAGGCACAAATAACATTCCGAAACACTCGCCGTGTTCCTTACCCAAATGTTTGTGATGCACTTTGTGTGCTTTTCGCAAGCCTATTAAATACTTGTTATTAGTGTTTTTGAACCACTTAAATCGTTGGTGAATTAAGACGTCGTGAATCATGAAATAACAGAATCCGTAAAATGTGATTCCGAGTCCAATGAAAAACAAATAATTCATTCCGCCTTGCACGCCAAAGTAGAAAAGAACGATGCTGGGAATGGCAAAAATCACAAAAAAAATGTCATTCCGTTCGAAAACATTGGCGTATTTAGGTTGGTGATGATCGGCATGAAAATACCACATCAAACCGTGCATAATGTACTTATGCGTAAGCCAGGTCACACATTCCATGAAAAGGAAAACACCCAAAAAGATTAAAAAGGAAATCATTGTTTTTTTATTTAATTAAAAATATACTTTTCAAAACTGGTATTATTTTATACCAATTTTAATTTATACGTTACAAAAGATTGCGCCAAAAGACCCGCTTTAGTATAATTAGAAACTCGAATTCTGGCATTTCCAATTTCATGACAAGGCGTGTTTTCTAATTTTTTCAGTAGTTTTTTGTAGTACACAAATGCAGTGTAAACGCCAAACTTAGCTTCTATTGGCAATTTCACAATTCCTTGATAGGCGACTTTAAAATCTTCTTCAATTTCATTGATGATTGCTGTTTTAGCTTTTTCATCGAATGAATTCAAATCGACTCCGGGGAAATAATTTCGGTTCAAAACCAAATTATCATCTTTCAAATCTCTCAAAAAATTAACTTTCTGGAAAGCAGAACCCAATCGCATAGCTTCGTCTTTTAGTTGCTCATATCGATTATTATCACCGGCAACAAAAACCTTAAGACACATTAATCCAACCACATCTGCGGAACCATAAATATATTCATCATATTCGGCTTTGCTGTTGTAATCGGATTTGATTAAATCTAATTTCATACTTCTCAAGAAAGCTTGAATTAAATCATCCGAGATATTGTATTGTTTTACCGTTTGCTGAAAAGAATTCAAAATTGGATTCAGGCTTATTCCTCTATCCATTGATTTGTAATACTCATCCTCAAACTCCGTGATTAAACTTTCTTTATCGAAACCGTGAAATGAATCTACAATTTCATCGGCAAAACGCACAAATCCATATATACTATAAATGGCATCTCTTATACTTGGCGACAACATGTAAACCGCCATAGAGAAAGAGGTGCTATAGTTTTTTGTAACTAGCTTGCTACATTTAAAAGATACATCATCAAATAATTGCTTCATATTATTGCTCTGAAAATTGCTTATTAATTAATTCTGACACTAATTTTCCAGAAATTAATGCTGGTGGAACACCTGGTCCCGGAACGGTCAATTGACCTGTAAAATATAAATTCTTTACTTTTTTACTTTTTAATTTAGGTCTCAAAAAAGCGGTTTGCAATAATGTATTCGCCATTCCGTATGCATTTCCTTTATAAGAGTTGTACTCTGAAACAAAGTCGTTTTTGCAAAATGATTTTTTAAATATAATATTATTTTTCACGCTTTGCTGTGTTAACGTTTCAAAACGATCCATTATTTTTTCAAAATATTCTTCTCGTAATGCCTCAGTATCATTGATTCCCGGAGCCAGAGGCACTAAGAAAAAGCCAGATTCCATTCCTTCGGGAGCGGCAGTTTTATCTGTCACTGATGGAAAATTGGCATAAAACAACGGTTCACTTGGCCATTGTGGTTCATCATAAATATCCTTGGCATGCTGATAAAAATCGACATCAAAAAACAACGCGTGATGCGAAATATTCTCTATTTTTTTATTGAAACCAACGTAAAACAATAATGATGACGGAGCAAAAACACGGCTGTTCCAATATTTCTCAGAATACGCACGATGTTCCTGATCCAACAATGTTTCGGTATGATGGTAATCGGCACCGCTCAAAATCAAATCAGATGCAATTTTTTCGCCATTTACCACTAAAGCCTTAGCTGTTTTATTCTCAACAATTATCTTTTCAATATTTGAATTCGTGTGAAACGTAACTCCTAATTCTCTTGCTAAACTTTCCATGGCACGAACAACATCAAACATTCCTGTTTTAGGATGCCAGGTTCCAAGACCAAAATCGGCATAGTTCATAAAACTATAAAACGAAGGCGTATCGGATGGTTTTGCACCAAGAAACACAACTGGAAATTCCAGAATTTGAATCAGCTTTTCATTTTTAAATTTCTTACGAACATCTTTACTTATATTGCTAAAAAACTGTCCTACTTTTTTAGCCGTTTCAACGGTTATTAACTCCATTGGAGAAACTCCCGGACGGTATACTAAATCCTTTATGGCAATGTCATAATTGCTTTTGGCCTCAGCCATAAAATCATTTAATATTTTTCCGCTACCTTTTTCAATCGCTTCAAAAGCAAATATTATATCGGTTAAATTATCCGCAATGGTAATGAAATCATCGATTCCGTAATACACACGATACGCCGGTGACAACTTTATTAACTCGTAATAATCAGAAGTTTTTTTATCAAAATCAGCAAAAAAACGATCGAACACATCAGGCATCCAGTACCAACTTGGCCCCATGTCAAACGTGAAACCCTCCATTTTTAATTGTCGTGCTCTTCCGCCAATTGTTGCATTTTTTTCATAAACGGTAACATCGTGCCCGCTTTGCGCTAAATAACAGGAAGCAGCAAGCGAAGAAAACCCAGAACCTATAATTGTAATTTTTTTTATCTCTCTCATTTGTTTAGCAAATATACAAAAAGTTTAAACAAAAAATCAAATTTCATCCACTAATTCAGAAATGGAATTGAAAATTGATATTTTATCTGAAAGGTCTTCTTTATTTATAAATTCAACCAAACGTCCCATAAACCACAACTGTGTATTTTCATCCACTAATTCATCTGACATTTTTTGGATGTATTCGTCCAAAATATCTCTTTCAGGCTGCACCGTGAGGTAAGAAACAAAAATAATGGAGTCAAAATGTTTTTTTAAATCTTTCAAATTACTGATAGGCATACTTTCACCCAGATAGATGGTTTTGTAACCCAGTAACAGAATTTCATAATTTAAATACATCAACCCAAGTTCATGAATTTCATTCATTGGCAGTGAAAGCACAAAAACTTTATCGTTTTTTGTTTGCTTTAAAACTTGAAGTTTCTCCGTATTAATGAGTAGTTTTTGCTTAATTAAATAACTGATAAAATGCTCGTGAGCAGGTGTTATGGTATCAGATTGCCATAACAATCCCAGTTCATTCATCAAAGGAATAAAGACTTGATGAAATATTTCCTTGAATGATTTTTCAGCAATCAACCAATTGTAGGTATTGAAAAATAATTCTTGGTCAAAATTCATCATTGCCATTTTAAACTCACTGATAGCATGACTTTTGGCCGTTTTGTTCGAAATTATTTCTCGTACAAGAGAGGGTATTTTTTCTTGTGGATAAGTCGCTATTTTTGAAATTTTATAGCCATAGTCATGTAGCAAAGTAATGTTTAATAGTTTTTGCAAACTAGCCAAATCGTACAATCGGATGTTAGTATCAGTGCGCATCGGCTGAAGAATATCGTATCTTTTCTCCCAGATTCGTATAGTGTGTGCTTTGATTCCTGAAAGATTTTCAAGATCTTTTATACTAAACACACTTTTTATATTGTTTATCATTTATCTAAATTTAATAAACAAATGTAAAATAAATTTTATTATAAATTTGAAATAATTTGAAAACTATTGCATTAGTCTAAAGTGACGCTGTAAAAAGCATTTAATTTGTCTAAATCAAGAACTGTTTTTGAATTATCAGTACTTCGAGTGTACATAGGTTCAAATTTTGCTCCGTAGATAACTTCCTCAAAAGTATACGAAGTACGAATGGCAACCGTATTACTAAACATATCATCAAAGGTTTTTATAAAAACAAGGATTTCTCCATGAATACTATCAAAATCTTCTTTGGTTAAGTTATACAGCGGACTATTTTCGGTTATGGGATGAACCAAAGTCCAGCTTAAGGTTAATGCATTTATTCTTTCCAATTCTAAATCTAAAGAATAGAATTTATTTGTTTTTGCACCATTTTCTTCCACACTCATACCGAGTGTCATTTTGGCTTCAGCATCAGTAAAATTAGTGTTTTTAAAAGGTGTAATTCTTATCATTAAACCTTTCATTTCCCCATAAGGAGCAATCAGGGCATTGTGAGAAAATTTCAAAAAAGCGGTGGGCTTGCTAAAACGTCCAAAAAATAAACCGGTAGCAATCGCAAAACTCAACAATCCTATCAAAGCCTCGGCAGCTGCTAATAAACTGGTCAAAAAACCGGAAGGACTAATGTGTCCATATCCCACGGTTGTAAAAGTTTGCGCACTAAAAAAATAAGCCTGTCCAAATTGAACCCAATTTGAACCTGAAGCATCAATCCCGTTCAGATTTTCGATTCCAATGGCATAATACAGTAGCGCAAATAGAAAATTCATACCCACGTAGAACAACAAAAGAATCAACATGAATTTCCATCTTGGCAAATCAATCATGGTATGATACCAACTAATGCGATGCAAGAGATGCATGCCTCGTTTCTCTACATTAGCCGTTCCATTTTTATTCACAAAACGTCCACCATAGTTATTGGCATTTACTCCAAAACCAGTATTGGTATCTGCCTTAGCTTTTGAATTTATTTTCTTCATTGCAGTTATTGCTATTCATTTGTTGTGAGGTAAAAATAGCAAAAAAAACGCTTTATAAATAAGAAGTGCTTTTACCTTTCGAATATGCCATTCCTTAATCCAACTTGTTTTTATAACGCTATTCGTTCATTTGTACCCTCCTTTTTTTATTTATCACTAATGTTTCTTTTCAAGAATATTTTTTTGCACAACTGCTATTTTTAATGCTAAAATATTTTTAAAACACAATTGTAATTAATTGAAAATCAATACCTTTATGTGTGATTTATTCTTTCACACAAAACTTTAAGTTATGTTTGACGAGATCTTAAAAGATAGAATTGAGGCGGGTTTATTGCTTTCGAAAAAACTAAAAAAGTACCAGAATAGCAACACCATAGTACTTGCCGTTCCCAGAGGCGGAGTACCTGTGGGATATGTAATTGCTAAAAATTTACACCTTCCTTTAGATATCGTTCTTTCAAAAAAAATAGGACACCCCAATAATAAAGAATTTGCGATTGGTGCCGTCTCATCAGATTCTATGATTCTTGATGAACATCCAAATATCCCTAGAAAGTATATCGACAGTGAAATTATTCGGCTGCGGCAATTAATGAAATATAAATACGAGCTCTATATGGGCAATAGAAAACCGCTGGATGTCAAAGGTAAAAATATAATTTTAGTAGATGACGGCATCGCTACAGGAAATACTTTGCTTGCCAGCATAAATATGCTTCGAAAAAAAAATCCGGCAAAAATAATCGTGGCTACACCCGTAATACCTTATGAGAACGTGCCTGTATTTGAGAAAAATACCGATGAATTTATCTACCTGATAGCTTCGAAATATTTTACGGGTGTAGGCGGATTTTATGAAGTATTCAATCAAGTAGAAGATAATGAAGTGATAGAATTGTTGCGACTTCCTATTAGCACAGAATAATGTCATTTTTAAAATACAGTTTCATATTTAAAACTTGAAATGATGGAAAAATTAGATTTAGACATTCCTTTATCATCTGTCACATTGAAAGGAGATTTGATAATTCCTGAAAACGCAAGAGGAATCGTTATTTTTTCTCATGGAAGTGGCAGCAGCAGATTCAGTTCCCGAAACAGAATGGTAGCCGAGTTGATACAAAAACAAAACATCGGCACATTCCTTTTTGATCTGCTCACCGAGGAAGAAGATGAACTGTATGAGAACCGGTTCAATATTGATTTATTAAGCGACCGATTAATCGAAACTACGCAATGGTTGATGGATTATGAAAGCACAACGGATTTACCAATTGGTTATTTTGGGGCCAGCACGGGAGCTGCATCGGCGTTGCGGGCAGCGGCATATTTCAAGACAAAAATTAAAGCTGTCGTTTCCCGTGGCGGACGACCCGATTTAGCCATTACCGAATTGCCACAAGTAACCGCTCCCACTCTACTGATTGTAGGCGGTCTTGATGTTGCAGTTATCGGGATGAATAAAATGGCCTACGATCAATTAGAATCCGTAAAAGAAATGAAAATAATTCCCGGAGCCACCCATCTTTTTGAAGAACCCGGAAAATTACTTGAAGTAGCTGAATTAGCAATGGTTTGGTACAAAAGGTATTTAACAACAAAAGACGATTAATACCGATTATAAATTTGGAAAAAAATAAAGAAGCAAACAATCCTTTAAATAAAAAGTATCATGGTAACAGTTAATACGTATATCACTTATAATGGGAATTGCGAAGAAGCATTCCTGTTTTACAAATCAGTTTTTGGTGGTGAATTTTCTTATTTTGGAAGATTCAAAGAAATGCCAATGTCAGAAGGCAAAACCTGCCCTCCCGGAGATGCTGAAAAAATAATGCATGTTTCTCTGCCCATTAGTGACGAAACAGCAATAATGGGAAGTGACAGTTTCGAATCTTTTGGGGCAAAAACTATTTACGGGAATAATTTTTCACTTTCCATCAATGCCGAAAGTAAAGATGAAGCCGATAAAATGTTCCAAGCCCTTTCAGCCGGTGGAAAAGTCATCATGCCTATGGAAGATGCTTTTTGGGGTGGCTATTTTGGGACATTCACAGATAAATTTGGGGTAAACTGGATGATAAATTTTGAGAAAAATCAAGGGGAGTAAATCAATTCGTATACTGCAAGTAAAATTCCTTCATTGGGACTTTACTTGCTTTTTTTTCCTAAATTAGTTGAATCAAAATAAATGCTATGAAAAAACTAACCAAAGAAGATATCAGTCAGGAAGTATTTGACTTATACGATGATTACGCCCATAACAAAATTGAACGAAGACAATTCGTCGAGAAACTATCCCTGTTTGCGGTAGGAGCGCTAACACTACCGTCACTCCTTAGCTTTATGACACCAAATTATATTGATTCTATTTTGATAAAACCCGGTGATCCCCGATTAAAATCAGAATTCATCACTTACGATTCTCCTAAAGGCGGAGGAAAAATTAAAGGTCTTTTATCCCAACCCACAGGAACCAAAAAGAAATTACCGGGAATCATCGTCGTACATGAAAACCGTGGACTGAATCCGTATATTGAAGATGTAGGACGAAGAGCAGCCGTGGAAGGATTCATTACTTTGGCACCAGACGCATTATCGCCTCTGGGCGGTTATCCCGGAAATGATGATGCGGGAAGAGAATTACAAAAAAAACGTACGCGTGAGGAAATGCTCGAAGACTTCATTGCAGCCTACGAATACCTAAAATCCCACAAAGATTGTAATGGACGTATTGGCGTAGTAGGATTTTGTTTTGGTGGTTGGATTGCCAATATGATGGCGGTAAAAATCCCAGATTTGTGTGCCGCGGTTCCGTATTACGGCGGGCAACCCACGGCAGCTGAAGTCGAAAAAATAAAAACGCCTATCCTAGCGCAATATGCTAGTTTAGACACGCGCGTAAATGAAGGTTGGCCCGCTTTTGAAGCCATCCTTAAAAAGAACAAAATAGAACATATTGCTTATTTCTATGACGGTGTGAATCATGGTTTTCATAACAATACGACTCCCAGATACGATGAAAAAGCCGCCACTTTATCTTGGACAAGAACCATAGATTTTTTTAAGGAAAAATTGAAGAAAAAATAATTACAGATTATTTTTAAAGAGAATACTGCGTAAATTGAGCAATCTTATAAACAAACGGGAGAAACCAATGATGATAAGGATCGACTACAAGAATAAATTCATTGTTAAAACAACACCTCGGGCTTTCTGTAACAGCTAAAGAAGATGGCTGTTAAACAAGTTCATCTTTGAGCATATACACCAGTTACAATATATCGGATTTAAGTCTTTTGAAGTAACCATCAGAAGACTGAAAAGGGATTCATTTTTTGGAATTTTGGGTATGTAGATAGTTCTGCTTTGAAGGACCCCTTCGGTCGTTTAATAAAAAAATATGTTAAATAAATCACAAATTAACAAGTGATAAATAATTATTTTCGTTAGTTTTGTTTAACTTTTTTACTTAAAACTTAAACAATGAAGATTATGAAAAAAATTTTTAAATTATATTTTTTATCATGTTTACTTTTATCCAGTATGACGTTTTTTACTGGATGTAGTGATGACGAGGCTTTGCAACAACTCACCGGGGAATCAAAACAATTCGTTTTGTTCAATAAATCGAACCCTTCCATTAGCGGAACCGTTACTATTTCCAAAAGAAATGATGATGCTACTCTGATTACAGTTCAATTAAACGGCACTAGTGCTGGTGGAACTCACCCTGCACATATCCACGCTAATTCAGCTGCAGAAGGCGGAGCTATTGCACTCGACCTATCAGCTGTTGATGGAAGTACAGGTAAAAGTGAAACGGTGGTTAAAACTTTAAATAATGGCTCACCAATCACTTATGATCAGTTAATAAATTTAGATGGTTATGTTAATGTGCACCTTAGTGTAGTTGATCTTGAAACATTGATTGCGCAAGGCGACATTGGTATAAATGAACTTACAAGTACTAGCAAAACGTACCCCCTAAGTGCCGTTTCTAATACCGCCATAAGTGGTACTGCAAAATTCACTAAAAGAGTAAGCGGTAAAACTTTGGTAAGTATAGCACTAACTGGAACAACTCCAGGAGTTAGTTCTATTGCACATATTCACCTCAATACTGTCGCTCAGACAGGCGGTGTAGTAGTAGATCTCACACCGGTAAATGGATCTTCTGGTAAAAGTGAAACTAGTGTAAATAAACTCAATACTGGAGCAGCCATCACTTATGATGAGCTCTTGATTTTTAATGGTTATATAAATGTTCATGAAAGTGCTACAGCCATATCAACATTAATAGCACAAGGCGATATTGGTAAGAATGAACTTACTAATACCAGCAAAACATATACTTTAAGCGCGGTTTCTAACAACGCGATAAGCGGAACAGCGAAATTCACAAAAAGGGTTAGCGGTGAAACTTTAGTAAGTATCTCCATAACTGGAACAACTGCAGGAGTTAGTTCTCCCGCACACATCCATCTCAATACTGCCGCCCAGGGAGGACCTATAGCAATTGATCTTACCAATATCACCGGTGCTACTGGAAAGAGTGAGACTAGCGTGAATAAGCTTAATAATGGAACCCCCATAACCTATGAGGAACTATTGAATTTTAATGGATACATAAATGTTCATCAAAGTGCTAACAATTTGGCAACAATAATCGCTCAAGGAAATATTGGATCTAATACTGGAAATCCTACTACTGTAAATTATAATGTTACTAACTCAGGAGCTACATCTTATGTTTTTAACGGAAATGGTTTAATCAATAGTAATAATCCTAATTTAACATTCCAAAGAGGAAAAACATATACTTTCACTGTAAATACACCTGGACATCCTTTTCTAATTAAAAGTGTTCAAAGTACAGGAACTCTAAATCCATTCAGTGATGGGGTAACCAACAATGGATCATCAAATGGAATTATAACTTTTACGGTACCAAGTAATGCACCAAATACATTATATTACATCTGTGAGTTTCATTCATCAATGACAGGTATTATAACAATTACTAATTAAGAAAAAAACAAAAGTACCCAGATAGCGCTAATATTAGACAATCGTTAGTGCAGTTTTGCAAACTGTGCCTACATTAGCGAGTAAATAACACAAATAGCTATGAGAAATTCATAGCTATTTGTGATTTTTAAAACAAAAAAAAACCTCTCTACGATATTTAATCAAATGTATCCAACTTTGCCACTCAACAATGATTCAGAAGAACAAACCATTATACCACAAAAAACAATCTCATTAATACAAATTAAACGTCACACACGTAAACGTAAATTAGTTTCAAAATATAATCCGCAAGTAAAACGGTATTATCGCTGTAACGATTTTTAATAGCCTACCTTACCAAGAAATTAATGTCTATAGAACACAAGGTTCGATTGGTCGAAGAATTATTTGACCGTCTTGAAAATGAAGTTACGGTGTTCCAATCAGAAACTCATTTACAGTGTCGCACCGGTTGCGGCAAGTGTTGTTCCACTCCAGACATCAATGCTACGCCACTAGAGTTTTTACCTTGGGCATTGTATTTATTTTTAAACGGGAAAGCCGAGGAAATGTTAGTCGAGCTAAACAATAAATCCGACAGCAATTGTCATCTATACCGACCACTTACTGTACTGGACAGAAATATGGGAAGTTGCAGCAATTATCGCTATCGCGGATTAATTTGCAGGCTTTTTGGGTATGCTGCCAGTAGAGACAAATATGGCAAACTACGATTAGCTACTTGCAAAATAATCAAAGAAGGACAACAAGAAAACTACAAAACGGCCGAAGAAGCCATCAGCAAAGGACTCTACATACCTGTTTTTACTGATTACTACATGCAACTCTCACAAATTGACAGTAGATTAGCCACTACCATACTTCCTATAAATGAAGCTTTAAAAGTTGCCATCGAAGAAGTCTTGCATTATTATGCGTACAGGCCATTTCCGGGCGGTCTCGAAAACATCGCCTAAAACACAAAACACATTCCATAAAAAAAGCCCCAAATAGACTGCACCCAAAAGTTTAGACAAATTTATAATTAATTTTGATAATAATGAGCTCGATATTGTATCGGGCTCATTTTGTTTAAATTAGACTTGATTCTATCGTTATTGTAAT
>NZ_JASCRU010000018.1:0-58461 GCF_030010285.1 Flavobacterium sp. XS2P24 | reverse complement strand
TTAAGGTGGTTATTGCGGCGGGGCTCACCTCTTCCCATCCCGAACAGAGTAGTTAAGCCCGCCTGCGCAGATGGTACTGCAGTTATGTGGGAGAGTATGTCGTCGCCTTTCTTTGAAGAATCCTCATCATGAATTTGATGAGGATTTTTTGTTATACAGCGGTGAGACGTGTTCGGCTAACGCCTCGACCCGACGCCTTTCTTTAATCTGAACTTGTTTTTGATTCTTTTAAATCCTAATCATGTATGTGATGAGGGTTTTTTACGTTTAATAAGGTTGGGTTTTTATAAACTATTCAAATAAGAATGAAGATTATAGCTATTTAATCTCTTTATTTTTAAATAGTTAAATTTTTATTAAAATTTGATTTGTTCATTGGAAATAAAAGAATACTTTTAGTGATTAAAAATATTATACTGTTATATATTAACTACAAAAATCAGTTTATGAAGAAAAAATTACTTTTATTTTTACTATTTCATTTATTATTTGGGTTTACATTAAGTTCGAAAAATTTAAAGGAGCTTGTGAAATTACATGATGTGAATTTTGATGTTTCCTCAAAATTGATTTCTGCAGATACAATAAAAAAAAATAAAAAATCATTAAGAATTTCAAAAACCAAAGCTGTTTTACCACCACCTTCAACTACTGCTGGTAGTTCTTGTGGCGATGGTGTTAGTTTAATGCAGGTTAATGTTTATGCATTTGGAGCTAATGGTACGGAAACTATTGAATGGTTTACTTCTCAAACATCAACAACCCCTATTTACACTGGAACTATTTACAGTCCAAGTATTAGTTCAACTAGAACATATTATGTGCGTAGTAGGTCAGGAAGTGATATTAGTACACGTGTACCGGTTGTAGCATCAATTTATGTAGCGCCTTCAGCGGTTACTTTGACAGCTTCTCCACCAAATAATACGACAAGTCCTTTATGTTTAGGAACACCAGTTACTTTCACTGCTTCAGGTGGAGCAGATTTATTCGAATTTTCTGTTGATGGTGTTGTTATGCAAGGCATGTCAACAAATAGAATGTTTACAACTAATGCTTTAACTGATGGTCAAGTTGTTAAAGTAAGGACTAGATATGCAGTTACTATGGATGGATCTATTACTGAGACATCATGGGGAACGGGAGCTTTAGAGGATAACTTTCTTTCCGCTCCATTGTCAACTAATGCTTCAACAGGATATTTAAATTCTTTAAAAATAAGTGCTTTAGAAGATAAGGTAGTTTTAGGGATTGCTGGTAAAGTTTTAAATAATAGAAGTATTTTGTTGTTTCTTGATACTAAAAATGGAGGATTCAATATTTCAAATTATGGTGATGAAGCAGGTTCTGATCCATTAGTTAGAGCCTTTAATATTTTTAATAATAATCCTAGTACTTTCGATTCTTATTTTCAGGCTGATTATTGTTTAGTTATTTCTACAGATGCAGCCGGAACAAATTATTATGCTAATGTTATTGAATTAAGAACAGGCACTTCAGTTAAAACTTATTTAGGAAGTGCTGCGACAGGTTTTCCTTCAGCAGTAATGGGTGTTAATAAAAATAATACTGGGATTAATGATTATAGTCTAGGTTTTGAAGTAGAAGTTTTAAAATCTCTTATTGGTTATACAACAGGAGATATTAAGTTTTTTGCATTAACAATGAATGACAAAGAAGATGGTAGTCAGTCGGTTACTAATTCATTTTTGAGTCCGGAAAGAACTAGTAATTTAGATTATGGGATTGCTGCTGTAGATTATAATCTTAAAGATCCAAATCCTGTAGTTGTTGCTTCAGCGGCATTAACGCCTTGTTATTCAGAGGCAAATATTACGATGAATTTTGTTTCAATCCCTACAACGGCCAGCATTACACAACCAACATGTGCTTTGCAAACCGGAACTATTATAATTGCAACACAACCTGGGGTTGAGTATAGTATAAATGGTACTGTTTATCAAGATTCTAATACATTTTCGGGATTAGTACCTGGGAATTACACCTTATATGTTAGAAATAAATTAGATAATTCTTGTGTGCTTTCATCAGCTACTCCTGCTGTTGTTAATGCAATTCCAACTCCTCCAGTGGTTCCAACAGCGGCAAACGTTATTCAACCTACGTGTGCTATGCCATCTGGAAGTTTAGTTATAACAACGCAAACTGGAGTAGAGTATAGTTTGGATGGTACGACCTACCAATCTTCAAATACTTTTACGGGATTAGTTCCAGGAGGTTATACATTGTATGTTAGAAATATAGCAGATAATACCTGTGCCGCTTCATCTGGATCTGTATCAACAATTAATGCAGTTCCAAATCCACCAGTAGTTCCAACAACGATGAGTGTTACTCAACCTACGTGTGCTACGCCATCTGGAAGTATCGTAATAACGGCACAAGCAGGAGTAGAGTATAGTTTGGATGGGATAACCTATCAAGCTTCAAATACTTTCAATGGGCTAGCTCCGGGGTCTTATACTTTGTATGTTAGAAATACAGCGGATACTACTTGCGTAACTTCATCAGCTTCAGCAACAACAATTGACGCAGTTCCAACTCCTCCTGTAGTTCCTACTACAGTAAGTGTTACACAACCAACGTGTGGAACACCATCTGGAAGTATCGTAATTACGACACAAGCAGGAGTAATGTATAGTTTGGACGGCACAACGTATCAAGCTTCAAATACTTTCAATGGATTAGCTTCTGGTAATTATACTTTGTATGTTAGAAATACAGCTGATAATACCTGTGTGACTCCATCTGGGTCAGCAATAACAATTAATACAGTTCCTATTCCTCCTGTAGCTCCAACAACAGCGAGCGTTGTTCAGCCTACTTGTGGAACACCAACAGGAAGCATTACCATAACAACACAATCTGGGGTAGAGTATAGTTTGGATGGTGTAACATATCAAGTTTCGAATGTTTTCTCAGGATTAGCTCCAAGTACTACTTATACTCTTTATGTTAGAAATACAGCAGACAATACTTGTGTAACTTCTTCCGGGTCAGTAACAACAATTAATGCAATTCCAAACCCTCCAGCAGTTCCTACATCGGCTAGCGTTACTCAGCCAACATGTGGTACACCATCTGGAAGTATTACTATAACAGCACAATCTGGGGTAGCGTATAGTTTAGATGGTATAACCTATCAAGCTTCAAATGTTTTCAGCGGATTAGCTCCGGGTAATTACACTTTGTATGTTAGAAATATAGCGGACAATACTTGCGTAACTTCGTCTGGGTCATCAACAACAATTAATGCAATTCCAACTCCACCTGTAGTTCCAACTACAGCAAGTGTTACTCAACCTACGTGTGGTACTCCATCAGGAAGTATTAGCATAACAACACAAACAGGAGTAATGTATAGTTTGGACGGCACAATGTATCAAGCTTCAAATGATTTCAGCGGATTAGCTCCGGGTAATTACACTTTATATGTTAGAAATACAGCTGATAATACCTGTGTGACTCCATCTGGGTCTTCAATAACCATTAATGCGATTCCAACTCCACCGGTAGTTCCAACAACAGCAAGCGTTGTTCAACCTACCTGTGGAACACCAACAGGAAGTATTACCATAACAACACAAACAGGAGTAGAGTACAGTTTGAATGGTACAATGTATCAGGCTTCTAATGTTTTCTCAGGATTAGCTCCAAGTACTACTTATACATTATACGTTAGAAATACAGCGGACAATACTTGTATAACTTCTTCCGGGTCAGTAACAACAATTAATGCAATTCCAAACCCTCCAGGAGTTCCTACATCGGCAAGCGTTACTCAGCCAACATGTGGTACGCCATCGGGAAGTATTACCATAACAGCACAATCTGGGGTAGCGTATAGTTTAGATGGTTTAACCTATCAAGCTTCAAATACTTTCACAGGATTAGCTCCGGGTAATTACACTTTGTATGTTAGAAATACTGCTGATACTACTTGTGTAACTTCATCGTCTTCAGCAACAACAATTAATGCAATTCCAATTCCTCCAGTAGTTCCAACTACGGCAAGTGTTACTCAACCAACGTGTGGAACACCATCAGGAAGCATTACCATAACTACACAAACAGGTGTAGAATATAGTTTGAATGGTACAACGTATCAAGCTTCAAATGCTTTTAGCGGATTGGCTCCGGGTGCTTATATTTTGTATGTTAGAAATATTGCTGACAATACTTGTATAACTCCATCTGGATCTCCAATAACGATTAATGCAATTCCAACTCCTCCAGTAGTTCCAACAACAGTAAGTGTAGTTCAGCCTACCTGTGGTATACCATCAGGAAGTATTACAATAACAACACAAACTGGAGTAGAATACAGTTTGAATGGTACAACATATCAAGCTTCAAATACGTTCACAGGATTAGTTCCTGGAACTTATACATTATATGTTAGAAATACAGCCGATAACACTTGTGTAACTTCATCTGGATCTGTAACAACAATTAATGCAATTCCAACTCCACCAGTAGTTCCAACAACGGCGAGTGTAACTCAACCTACGTGTGGAATGCCATTAGGAAGCATTACCATAACAGCACAAACAGGAGTAGAATATAGTTTGAATGGTACAACGTATCAAGCTTCAAATCTCTTCACAGGATTGGCTCCAGGAACTACTTATACTTTGTATGTAAGAAATCTTTCGGATACTACTTGTGTCACTTCTTCGGTATCAACAACAACAATTAATCCTATACAAGTAGTGCTAGTGCCAACAGCAGTTAGCGTGGTACAACCAACATGTGCTGTGCAATCAGGAACTATTGTAATAACTACACAACCTGGAGTAGCGTATAGTTTAAACGGTATAACGTATCAGGCTTCAAATACATTTGCAGGATTGGCTCCGGGTAATTATACCTTGTATGTAAGAAACACAGCTGATATTAGCTGTTTAAATACATCAGCCTCAGCGGTAACGATTAATGCAATTCCAACTCCTCCCGTAGTTCCAACAACGACTAGCGTTGTACAGCCAACATGTTCCGTTACATCTGGGACTATTGTGATAGCAACTCAATCTGGAGTAGAATATAGTTTGAATGGTACAACTTATCAAGCTTCAAATACATTTACGGGATTAGCTCCAAACAATTATATATTATATGTTAGAAATATTGCTGATAATACATGTTCAGTTCAAAGTCTGACAAGTGTAACTATTAATCCACTTCCTTTATTACCGTCAACTCCAACTTTGGTTCAAGTTGTACAACCAACATGTTTAGTACCATCAGGAAGTATTACAATTAGTACTCAAGCAAACGTTCAGTACAGTTTAGGTAATGGTTATCAAAACAGCAATGTGTTTAATAATTTGGCGCCAGGGAAATATACAATGAGTGTGCGATTTACAAATAGTATTGCCTGTATAACTATAGGTGCTGAAATAACTATAAACGCGATTCCTCCACAAATTCAATTTGAAACAATAGGTGATTGCGAAAATAAAGAATATGTTATAACAGCAAATCCACTATTAGGCTCATATGATCCAAACAATGTGTCTTACCAATGGAAGGATAATACTGGAGCTCCTATCGGAACTAATTCAAATGTGTTAAACGTAACTGATGTGATAGCATCAACTCCAAGCGGACAAGTAGTGTTCCCTGTAACATATACCCTTACTGTAACTTCTACGAATACGGGTTGTGAAACATCAAATAATGTAGTTATAGAGTCTGTTTATTGTAATATCCAAAAAGGAATTTCCCCTGATGGGAACGGTTCAAATGACTTCTTTGATTTAAGATTGATGGATGTTAAAAAACTGGAAATATTTAATAGATATGGTATCAAGGTTTACAATCAGACGAATTATACAGACCAATGGAAAGGTCAGTCAAACAAAGGAGAAGATCTTCCAAGTGCTACCTATTATTATGTGATAGAATTTAATAGTGGAGAACCAAAAACAGGTTGGATTTATTTAATCAGAGAAAAACAGTAATTAATAAACTTATTTGTCTGTAAATTTTTAAATAGACCAATAAACCGAAAAATAAATAGATATGAACAAAAAAATATTGATGTCTCTTTTAATTCTTATTGCCTATATGGATGTAAAAGCGCAACAAGACCCACATTATACTCAGTACATGTATAATATGAATGTTATTAATCCAGCCTATGCAGGTTCTAACGAGAGTATTTCTTTTGGTCTTTTATATAGAAAACAATGGGTAAACATTGAAGATTCACCAGCTTCATTTACTTTCGCAGGTCATACTCCAGCGGGAAAGAATGTAGGTGTTGGTCTATCATTTATATCAGATAAGATTGGACCGGTAACAGAGCAAAATGTATTTGGAGACTTCTCTTATACTTTGAAATTAGGAGACACACAAAGATTGGCATTTGGTTTAAAAGCTGGAGTTTCTTTTCACAAAGTAGGACTCAGGGATATTCAATCCAGTTTGCCGGACCCTAATGAAGGTATTTTTGGAGAAGACATCAACGATACATCATTTAATTTAGGATCAGGGTTGTTTTATTATACAGACAAATATTACGTGTCTTTTTCGATTCCAAATATGATTAAATCAGCGCACTTAGATTATAATGGACGTGAATATGGTTCAGATGTGTCTCACTATTTTTTAACCGCAGGTTATGTTTTTGATCTTAATTATGAATTGAAATTCAAGCCTTCGTTAATGTTAAAATCGGCGTTTAATGTATCTCCGTCTTTAGATGTTTCTGCCAATTTTTTATATCAAGAGAAATTTGAGATTGGAGCAACTTATAGATTGGAAGACAGTTTTGGCGGAATGGTCAATTTTGCTATCACACCTGAATTAAGAATTGGGTATGCTTACGATCATATTATTTCAGATTTGAAAGTAACTTCTCCATCATCACATGAATTCATATTGTTATATGATTTATTTGAATCGAAAAAAGTTTCACGTTCTCCTAGATTTTTCTAAAATTTAATTTTTATAATTAATGAAAAAAAATACACTTTTACTGTTTTTTGTGCTGGCAGGTTTCTCACTTTGCGCACAAAATAAAGAGACTAAAAATGCAGATAAATTATTTGAAAGCTACGATTATGTTGAAGCTGCTGAAGGATATCTAGGTTTAGTTGAAAAAGGAAATACAGATGCTTATGTGACTAAACAACTTGGTGATAGTTATTATTATATGCACAATACCGTAGAATCCGAAAAATGGTACGCCAAAGCTGTACAAACAAAACAAGATGCAGAAACGTATTATAGATACGCTCAAATGTTGAAATCTAACGGTAAATACGCGGAGTCTAATGCTCAAATGAAAACATTTTCAGCTTTAGTACCAGACGATCAGAGAGCTAAACAATTCAATAAGAATCCAAATTACCTTTCGGAGCTATTGAATAAAGAAAAACTTTTTGTTGTAGATAAAATTTCAGTTAATTCTCAAAGATCAGATTTTGGAGCAAGTCTTTATGGAGATATACTCTATTTTGCAAGTGCCAGAAATGAAAGCAATAAAATATACGGTTGGAATAACGAACCTTATTTAGACATTTATCAGTCTACTTATAATGCTGATGGAAGCTATTCAGAGCCAATTCCTGTAGATGAATTAAACAGTAGGTTTCATGAAGGTCCTGTTAGAATGACCAAAGACGGTAATGTTGTTTATTTTTCAAGCGAAAGTTTCAAAGATAAATTATTCGAGAAAGATAAAACACACAAGCTGAAATTTGGTCAAGTGAATCTTTACAAAGCTGTTAAAGAAAACGGTAAATGGGGATCTATTACTCCACTGCCATTCAATAGTAAAAGTTATTCTATGGGGAACCCATCTATAGATGCAGATGGGAAGGTTCTTTATTTTGCTTCTAATATGCCTGGTTCTGTAGGAGGAACTGATATTTGGAAAGTAACAGTGAATAATGATGGAACATATGGCGCGCCAGAAAATTTAGGGAATAAAATTAACACAGCTGGTGACGAGAATTTTCCTTTTGTAACAGAGGATGCTATTTTATATTTTTCTTCAAACGGCTTGACTGGTTTTGGAAGCTTAGATGTTTTTTCTGTTGATTTAAATAAAGATGAGGAACCATATAACATTGGAAAACCTGTAAATACGGAGAAAGATGATTTTGCTTTTACATTTAATAAAGAGAAAAACATTGGTTATTTGTCTAGTAATCGTAGTGGTATAGACCATATCTATAGTTCTATTCCAGTATGTAAAGGGCAGATTCTTAGTGTGGTAAAAAATGCCAAAACTGGAGAACTATTGGCTAATTCTAAAGTTGTTATTTTAGATGCGACTAATACTGTTTTAGACACTAAAATGTCTAATATGAATGGAGAAGTTCTTTATGACGTAGAATGTCAGAAGCCATATACTATAGAAGTTTTTAAAGATGGTTATGTTTCAAAATCTTTTCCTGTAGCCAAAATTAGTGAAGGAAAAGTTACCGTTGATGCAGTAATTGATCCAATTGAAGTGATAGTTACAGAAGCCGAAATTATTTTAAATCCTATTTATTTCGAATACAACAAAAGCAATATAACTAAGAATGGTGCTGCAGAACTTGATAAATTGGTTTATGTAATGTCTCAAAATGATAAGCTGAAAATTTATGTTAAGGCACATACTGATTCCAGAGGTACTGATGAATTTAACTTAGATCTTTCTGAGAGAAGAGCAAATGCTACTGTAGCATACATTATTTCAAAAGGAATTAGTGTTGATAAAATAACTGGAAAAGGTTTCGGGGAATCAGAATTTAAAGTGGATTGTCAGGAAAATTGTACCGAAGAAGAACATGCTTTAAACAGACGTTCTGAGTTTATGATTGTGAAATAAGCTACTTAGAATTGTAAATATTAAAAAACAGGATGCCGTTGAGCATCCTGTTTTTTGTTTCTATTAGATTTAGATTTTGTTTTTAATTAACCGTGGATTGTTTCTTGTTTGCCATAATTAGTGATAATCGAAGTTTCAAATTCAATCCATTCTTTCCAGCGTTTGTCTACATCAATGTTGTCAGCATATTTTCGAGCAAAACCTAAGAAAGTGGTATAGTGTCCTGCTTCGGAAATCATGAGGTCTCTGTAAAAAGTGGCTAATTCGACATCTTTTATGTTTTCTGATAAAACTTTGAATCGTTCACAACTTCTGGCTTCAATCATAGCTGAAAATAACAATCGATCACAAAGAGCATCTTTTCGGCTGCCATCTTTTTTCATAAATTTAAAAAGTTCATTTACATAATGATCTTTCCTCTCTCTGCCTAAAGTCAGTCCTTTGCTTTTGATTAAATTATGTACTAATTGCAAATGATCTAATTCTTCTTTTGCAATAATCAGCATCTCGGTTACTAATTCTTCCAATTCGGAGTTATATGTAACTAGGCTTATCGCATTTGATGCTGCCTTTTGTTCACACCAAGCATGATCCGTCAAGATTTCTTCTATATTCGATTCGACTATATTTACCCAACGAGGGTCTGTGGCTAATTTTAATCCTAACATGGTGCTGAAATTTATTTAGAACAAAATTAGTGTTTTCTAATCTATTTTTTGTCCAAATGACGGGATTGAACACAAAATAGCATTATTTTGCAATTGAAATTTATAATAATATGAATCAGGTTCAAAAGCTTTTAATTATTGGTTTTGTTTGGCCGGAGCCAAATTCGTCCGCAGCAGGAGGAAGGATGATGCAGCTGATTTCACTTTTTAAAGCACAAGGTTTTAGTGTTACGTTTGCTAGTCCTGCGCAAAACAGCGATTTCATGGTTGATTTAGGTGTATATGAAGTGGATAAAAAATCAATCGAACTGAACAATTCCAGTTTTGATATTTTTGTAAAAGAACTGAATCCAGCTGTAGTTTTGTTTGATCGTTTTATGATGGAGGAGCAATTTGGTTGGCGTGTAGTTGAAAATTGCCCGGATGCGTTACGAATATTAGATACTGAAGATTTACATTGTTTGCGATTGGCTCGCCAGAAAGCGTTTAAGGAAAATCGTTCTTTTAGTACAACTGATTTATTTGTAGAAGAGGTTGCGAAACGCGAAATCGCCAGTATTTTACGTTGTGATTTGTCTTTAATGATTTCCGAATTTGAAATGGAATTATTAGAATCTACATTCAAAATAGATAAAGCATTATTGTATTATTTGCCTTTTTTATTGGAACCAATCATCAGTTCTGAAATAGAGGAACTGCCTTCTTTCGAAAATCGAAAAGACTTTGTTTTTATCGGAAATTTTCTTCATGAGCCCAATTGGAATGCCGTTCAGTATTTAAAAGAAACGATTTGGCCTTTAATAAAAAAGCAAGTGCCAGAAGCTGTTTTGAATGTTTATGGTGCTTATCCTTCACAAAAAGTAATACAATTGAATAATGTCAAAGATAGTTTTTTAATTATGGGACGAGCTAGTAACGCTCAAGACGTAGTTACGGAAGCGCGAGTTGTTTTGGCTCCTTTGCGTTTTGGAGCCGGTATTAAAGGGAAGTTATTGGAAGCGATGCAATGTGGAACACCAAGCGTAACGACTACTATTGGTTCTGAATCCATGCACGGGGATTTGCCTTGGAATGGCTTTATTACGGATGATGTAGCTGATTTTGTCGATGCAGCAGTACAATTGTATCTAGACAAAACAGTTTGGGTTAAAGCCCAAAAAAACGGAATTGAGATTGTCAATCAACGATATTCTAAAGGTTTGTTCGAAACTGACTTTAGTACTAAAATAGAATTTTTACGAACTAATTTTGAGCAACATCGGTTGAGCAATTTTATGGGAGCTATGTTGCAACATCATACTTTAAAAAGTACCAAATATATGTCTCGTTGGATTGAGGAGAAGAATAAATAAAAAATCCCGTCAAGTTTTAAAAACAAGACGGGATTTGTATTTTAAGAACCAAGTTATTACGCAAGCATCGTAACTGGGTTTTCTATAAATTGTTTCAATGTTTGTAAAAATTGAGCTCCAGTTGCACCATCAATTGTTCTGTGGTCGCAAGCTAAAGATAACATCATTGTGTTTCCTACAACAATCTGACCATTTTTCACAACCGGTTTTTCTACAATAGCTCCTACGGATAGGATAGCAGAATTGGGTTGATTGATGATAGAGTTGAATTCTGTAATACCAAACATTCCAAGATTAGAAACTGTAAAAGTACTTCCTTCCATTTCTGTAGGCAATAATTTTTTGTTTTTAGCTCTTCCTGCAAGATCTCTAACGCTTCCGCCAATTTGAGATAAACTCATAGCATCTGTAAAACGTAATACAGGAACTACTAATCCGTCTTCAACAGCTACAGCAACTCCAATATTCACGTGATGGTTGATGATGATAGCATCTTCTCTCCATTGAGAATTTATTTTTGGATGTTTTTTCAATGCTAATGCACACGCTTTTATTACCATATCGTTGAATGATACTTTTGTGTCAGGAACGCTGTTAATGATAGCTCTTGATTTCATTGCTTCGTCCATAGTTACCTCTATTACTAAGTTGTAATGCGGAGCCGTAAACAAAGATTCTGCTAAACGTTTAGCAATGATTTTTCGCATTTGCGAATTCTTGATTTCTTCTGTGAAAACTTCTCCTGCAGGTACAAATGGTTTTGCAGCAGCTACAGTTTCTGCTTTCGCTGGTGCTGCACTTGTCGGTGCTGGAGTAGCGCTAGTTTGTGGTGTGAAGTTTTCGATATCGCTTTTTACAATACGTCCGTTTTCACCAGAACCTTTTACTTGAGTCAATTGAATTCCTTTGTCACTTGCAATTTTCTTTGCCAATGGTGATGCTAAAATTCGTTGACCGTCAGTTGATGGTTCTTGAACGATTGGTTCCGAAGCTTTTTCTGTTGAAGCAACTTCTTTTTCTTCTGCTACTGCAGGAGCTGCTTGTGGCGCTCCGCCAGTTTTGTAATTTTCAGCAATTCCGCTTATATCAGTTCCTGCAGGTCCAATGATTGCCAAAAGACTATCAACTGGTGCAGTATTTCCTTCTTCGATTCCTACGTATAATAAAGTTCCTTCGTTGAAAGATTCGAATTCCATTGTTGCTTTGTCGGTTTCGATTTCAGCAAGAATGTCTCCTTCGCTTACTTTATCACCTACTTTTTTCAACCAAGTAGCTACTGTTCCTTCTGTCATGGTGTCGCTTAAACGCGGCATCGTGATCACTACAACTCCTTTTGGTAATGAAGTTGTTGCAGGTGCTGCAGCTTTAGTAACTTCAGGGGTAGTTGCTGTTGTTTCTTCAGTAACTTTTGTTTCTTCTTTAGCTGGAGCTGCATCAGCTGGTTTTCCTGCTAATAATGCCGAAATATCCTCGCCTTCTTTTCCTATAATAGCTAATAAAGAGTCAACCGGTGCAGTTTCACCTGCAGGGATTCCTATGTGTAAAAGTGTTCCTTCGTTGAAAGACTCAAATTCCATTGTTGCTTTGTCAGTTTCAATTTCGGCAAGGATATCACCTTCGCTTACTTTATCACCTACTTTTTTTAGCCAAGTCGCTACCGTTCCTTCCGTCATCGTATCGCTCAAACGAGGCATTGTAATTATTGTTGCCATAATTGATTTATAGTTTATGAGGTAAAAATGGATAGTTCTCTTGTTCGTATACTACATCGTATAGCTGTTGAATAGGAGGGTATTCAGATTCTTCGGCAAATGTTACACATTCTTCCACTAAATCTTTTACTCTTTGATCAATTGCTTCGATTTCTTCTTCTGTAGCATATTTTTGATCTTTAATTACATCTAAAACTTGAGTAATTGGATCAATTTTTTTGTACTCTTCTACTTCTTCTTTCGAACGGTATAATTGTGCATCCGACATAGAGTGACCTCTATAACGGTATGTTTTCATTTCTAGGAAAGTTGGTCCGTCTCCACGACGTGCTCTGTCAATTGCTTCGGTCATTGCTTCAGCAACTTTTACAGGGTTCATTCCGTCAACTGGTCCACAAGGCATTTCATATCCTAAACCTAATTTCCAAATATCAGTATGATTGGCTGTTCTTTCTACAGAAGTTCCCATAGCGTAACCATTGTTTTCAACAATGAAAACAACTGGAAGTTTCCATAACATAGCCATGTTAAAAGCTTCGTGTAAAGATCCTTGACGTGCTGCACCATCACCAAAATAAGTCATAGTAACACCACCAGTTTCAAAATATTTGTCTGCAAAAGCTAATCCTGCACCTACAGGAATTTGTCCTCCTACAATTCCGTGACCACCATAAAAACGGTGCTCTTTTGAAAAGATGTGCATAGAACCACCCATCCCTTTTGAAGTTCCGGTAACTTTTCCTAAAAGTTCTGCCATTACGCGTCTAGGATCAACTCCCATACCTATTGGCTGAACGTGATTTCTGTAAGCAGTAATCATTTTGTCTTTTGTCAAGTCCATTGCGTGCAATGCACCGGCTAATACGGCCTCTTGACCATTGTATAAATGTAGAAATCCTCTAACTTTTTGTTGGATGTATAATGCTGCAAGTTTGTCCTCAAACTTTCTCCAAAGCAGCATATCTTCATACCACTTTAAATATACTTCTTTTGTAACTTCTTTCATCTGAATTTTTCTTTTGCTAAAGTGTTATTGTATTATCAATTTGTACCTATAACGCAAAATAGTTTCCTCCCACAAATTTGCGAAATGCAAAAATAAGACATTCCAAGTAAGAACTAAAATTTAATAGGCAATTTTTGGAATTTTTACAAGAATTTTTTATCGAACATAAATGGAAGCAAGTTTTTCAGGGATTCTGATTTGTAAATTGCGCCAATTTCTCCCATAAAATAGATTTCGATAGGGGTCTCTTGTTTGATTTCGTATTCGGCTATAGATTGTCTACAAGATCCGCAAGGAGGAATCGGAGCTGTAGTTTGATTCGAGTCAGAAGCAGCTGTAATTGCCATTTTTAAAATTTTGGCTTCCGGATACACTGCTCCTGCATAAAAAATAGCGACACGTTCCGCGCACAGTCCCGAAGGATAAGCTGCATTTTCTTGGTTTGAACCTAAGACAATTTTACCGTTGTCTAAAAAAATTGCAACTCCAACTCTGAATTTTGAATAGGGAGCATAAGCATTTTTTCGGACTTCAACGGCTTGCGTCATTAATTCCTGAATGTCATTTGGTAAATCTTGAATAGAATCGAATACTTTGAATTGAGTGGTAATTGTTATTTCTTTCATACTTTTTTAAGGAAAAAAAATCCAAACTTCATAGTGTTGAAATTTGGATTGTTATTTGTGGATTTTATTTATGTTTAATATTCGTCATATTTATCTCCAAAATTGAAGGTAAGAGAAAAACGAAGCGTGTTCTCTAAGGGGTTTTTTACTTTTGATGCCGAGAATAAATAAGAAACATCTACTTTGACAACATTGTATTTGAAACCTGCTCCAAGCGATAAAAATTGTCGAGCTCCTTTTAGAGGACTTTCGTGAAAATATCCCAAACGCATAGCAAAGGAATCTTGGTACAAATATTCGGCACCTACAGCGTAAGTAACTTCTTTTAATTCCTCGCTAAATCCATCAGGAGCATCACCAAATGATTCGAAAACACCGGAAGTCCACCCAATAGCACGGTAATTCTGGTTGTTTTGATTGCGTTCTTCAGTTGTTACGGTTCCGTCACCATTTAAATCAGGATCTTGTGGTGTAGGAACTAATAGTTTGTTAAATTCAACATTGACAGCAACCTTGTTATAGTCGTCTAAAATAAAATCAAAACCAGTTCCTATTTTTAAATTGGCAGGTATGAAGTTGTTGTTAAAGTCATCGTTGTCATAACTGATTTTTGGACCTAAATTTTGAATATTAAATCCTGCTCTCCATCTTCCGTTGAATTCGTTGTACGCTATTTCTTCGGATTGGTAAAAACCGGCTACATCAACAGCAAATGTACTTGCAGATGATGCATCGTTATTATCTGAAGCCACTTTTAGATTTGAATTGATAAACCTTCCTGCAATAGCCATAGAGAATTTCTCGCTTAGCTTTAAGGAATAAGAACCATCGATGGCAAACTCGTTTGGAGAAACTATTCTAGGCGTTTCGTTAGGATCGCCTGTTTCGCGTAATTCAATTTCACCTAAACCAAAGTAACGAAGGCTTCCTGCAAAGGCACTTCTTTCATTTAATTTTTGATAATAGGTCAATTGTCCTAATGATATATCATTAACCAGGTCGGTAAGGTAAGGTGTGTAGCTTATAGAAAATCCTTTTTGGTCCGTTGCAAAAGCATATTTAGCCGGATTCCATTGTTGTGAAAAAGCATCAGCTGATGTTGCAACTCCTACGTCTGCCATACCTGCAGCTCTAGCGTCGGCTGCAACTAATAAAAAGGGAACCCCCGGGTTTATAACTCTATCTTGTGCTTTTGTGAAAGAAATTACAAATAAAAAGATAAAAAGTAATGTTATTTTTTTCATTATTGTAGGAAGTTTTATTAAACAAATATAGTATTTTATTAAAGTATAACAAGTTTTTCAAATTTTTCAGTTTTCTTATTTGTTAGACTTGATTTGACGGTTAGTTTGTAGACATAAACGCCTTTCCCTATTTTATCTCCAAAATCATCTTTGCCATCCCAAGTGATTTCTTTTGATAAAAATCCTTCAGTTGTGATAATTTGATTTTTTGTCCAAACCACTTTTCCTGTTATTGTCATTACTTGAACTTGAACGTCCAATGGTTCAAATGGTCTGTTGTGTGTAAACCAAAACTCAGTATAATTAACGAACGGATTTGGATAATTCAACACATGTGTCAATGTTATCGTTTCGTTACCTACAACAATAAACTGAATCTCAGCGGTTATCGGGTTGTTGTATACATCCCACGCTTTGAATGTTATAGTGTGTAATCCCGGAGCTAAATTGCGCAACGGAAACCGGAGCGTTCCACTTGTAAAATCGTCTAATGTTGTTTGATAATAATCATTCAGTACAAAGGGATTGCTTACATCTCCATCAAGAATAGCAACAATATCATGACCTATTCCGCTTGCCGTATTTATTCCGTTTTCATCTTCAAGCAGTGCAACAAGAAATGGGGATTCATTAGTTGTTCCGCCAGAAACAAAAGTCTCGTCATTCATATATAACTTAACTCTTGGACTAATATTGTCTGCGGTTGCATTTTCATTTATTCCGCCTATTTTTATTGTTGAATCGTATCCGGTTTCGTTCTGTAATAACTGATTTTTTTTGGAATAAAAACTAATCCTTCCGTTGGCTAATGGGACTCTAATGTCTCTTGGTACAACAAAACTAAATTCAAACTGACCATTAGTGACCGATGCGTTTCCTCTGAATATTGTTTCGCCTAAAACATTGAAATTAATAGGCGGACTATTACCGTCATTGTTATATGTTGTTCTTGAAACTGTTTTGTCAAAAATAGTCGTGGAAACTTCTCCGTTATAATTCGTCAACAAGTTATTGTTTTCATCTGTAACTTCTCCAGTCAGTTTCATTTTTGCCAATGATTTGAAGTCGTCAATGGTTTGGGTGACCGGAATGTCATTTACTTTAGTTAATCTAATTTTTGGCTTTGGAATAGCAAGCATCAATGCAGGATCGCCAATATAAAAAACAACATTGGTGGCTGAATTTGGATTGCTGTTTTTTGAAATTCGCAGCGCTTCAGCAATTGAAGTATATTGGTTCGAATTGTACGATAATAAATTTTTTGTCAGAGCGTCATTGAAATTTTCTGCACTGAATTGTCCAATGGATCGAATGGTAGTAATCATTGCGATTGCTCCGCCTTTAGGATTCCAATAGGTGTATTCTCCAGCGGTTGGTCTTAAAGGATTGTCAAAACGGGAAAATTCACAAGTGATGGTTATAAATAAAGGATACTTGTATTGATTGCTCAAGTTCTGTCCATCTGATTTTTCCCAAATGCGTTCGCCTGATAAACCATCTTCGCCACCGTGTCCTAAATAATTAAACACCAAAGCCCCTTTTTCGAAAGCATTGAAGAAGTCCGTTCTTGCTTTTGGATATCTGGAACCTCCTGCGGATGCTTCTTGGACATAAGAATCTAAAAGAATTTTAGTCACATTTAGAAATGGTTTTTCGGAAGCAATTGTATTTGCAAGGCTGTTTTGTCTGTTTTGTAAACTGGCATCAGATGCTATATCTGAATCATCAGAAACCAATGCGAAGTTATTTCTCCAGCTTCCGTAGGATTTCAAGTCGTGATATTCGATGACTTTATTTACCATTTCGTCAGCCTGCTTGGCATCATTCACCAGCATTCTGCCCACAGCAATATCAATTCCTCCAAAATACGAAACAACATTTCCTTCTGTAGGATCCATTAATCCAAAAAAATCATCTGATGCAAAAGAGGATTCACCCGTTGTGCTACTGTTTAAGGCGTGGTAAATGGGCACGACATTAGTGTTGTTTGTGATTCTATTTTTAAAATCATAAGAGGCATCTCCAAAAAGATTGACAAACTTTACTCTTTTCTCCGGTGCCGAAGCATTTTCATAGATGTACTTAATGCAATTTCGGATTGCTGCAACATCTTGCTTTCCAGAAGAAAATTCTTGATAGATGGACTCCAATGAAATTACTTTTACATTTAAATTGGATTGGGTGCGATGAAAAGTGGCTAATTTTTCAGCTTGTGTGGCTAAAAAATGGGGTGTGATAATCACGTAATCGATGTCTTGAAATTGACCTTGTCCGTTTTTTAATACTGTTCCTTTTAGGTTTTGATTAGTGACTTTTGATTTGGTATCTTTTAAAGGAGTGTAATAATCCGAAGCATCTAAAGCGATATATTTTCTGAGTTCTCCCAAGTTTGCTTTAAAATTTATTGTGCTCTGATTTGAGTTTTCGATTGTGGTTACATTATAAATATCGGTAACATCCCAAATTTGTGGAATATCTGTTGTGTTTGAAAGGCTGTAATTCACAATCCCAAAACTTGAATTGGATTGATCGTATTGAAAATGAAACTGTTTTCCGTAGCCTTGCAGTTTTCGCTTGGCGATAAGCCTGATGTTGTCCAGAAAACCTTTGGAACCCGGAACACCATTATTATTGTATTTCAATTTTATTTTTATGTTTTCGGCACCATTAAAGCTGGTGTTGTTTGGTAAAGAACCTAAATAAAACTCAGTTCCGGAATTATTGTTTAAAGCAGGAAAAGAAATGGTGCCAACTGCAGTTCCATTTGCAGTCACATTCAAAGTAGTTGGTGTAAATGCAGCTGAAGCGGCTGTTAATAGCACTTTTACAGGAGTTGAAGGATCAAAATTCGGGAAATTAAAATCGAATTCCTGTTCGTCTTTGACTTCAAATGATTCGCCAAACCATTGGCGACCCAATCGCGCTACATTAATAAGGTCTACCTCGTGGTATTGTTGATTGTCAAAAGAAGTGATGTTTAAAGTACTGCTTCCGGAAGGTTGAGCCATAGGAGCGATTCTTTTTCCATCGGCACCTTGAATAGTAATGTAATAATAGGATTTTGTGTCGTACAGATTAGTAAAAGTCAAGCTTTCCTGGTTCCAAGTGTCAACTCCTTCGGCATAAAAAAGTATATAATCGTCGTTGTTGAAAATTCCGTCGGCTTCTCCATTGATTTGAATTGCGTTTTCGGATAAGTCGTTTGGATAAAAAATACTGTTTGATAGCGGAAGCATTCGTCCGCCATTACCATAAATTTTTATTTTTCGCGGGTCTAATGTATTTGGGTCTAACCCTAATTGTTGTAAAAAAGTTTTAGTGATTTTATATACACCGGATTTTTCAACATAAAATTGATACCAGTTGCTTGTTGCTAAAACAGAATTGATGATGCTATTTGTGCTTGCGCTTTTACTGGATTGTGATATTCTGGTAGTATTGGCGTCTACTTCATAGGAAAAAGACTTTATGCGTTTAAAACCGAAATCGTCCTTAATTATAGGTGAAAGATTGATAAAAGCGTCTCTGATGTCTCTTGAAATGCTTACATTTAGAGATGCATTTATTGTTTTAGGAATATTTTCGGAAGCCAAATCGCCAAGTTGTGAAGTTGTGATTGTTTCGTAAGTTACATTTGTGATTGTGACTTTCCCTTCATTAAAAGAGATTGGCTCTTTTATTTTTAAGGTATAAAGCAATGCCTTTAGGGAAGCATCATAATGAAAATTATTTCCTGTAAATTGAGGGATAATGACTTTGAAATCGCCATAGGACATTTCTTTTTTATCTGTCCATTCAATGACTGCGTCACCTTTAATTTGAGCAAAAGAAACAAAAGGAATCAGGCATAAATAAGCCAAAAGTATTTTTCTCATCGTTTTTTTAACGTGATTAATAGTGAGTTATTATTTATCAGTAAAAATAAACCATTTCGTGTGATTTAAATAATAAATATTATAAATTTGCGTTTTGATATATAATTTATTGTTAAAATTACATCGGCGAAAATTATTTAAAAGTATGATGTTGATTAATGGTTAATTATTATATTGCGGCACTTAAATTATTACCTACTATTATTACCTACTAAAGAGTATGAAAGCAAACAAAATTATGGGCTTACGATTGTTGATATCAATCCTGTTAGTAATTGGTTTTTCCAGTTGCAGTAAAAAGTCCAGCTCCAAAAACACCTCAAGAGCAACCGGTTGGAATATGGACAGCAAAAAAGCAGGTTCAAGTAAAAAACAACAAGCAGGGCCAGGTTTGGTTTTTGTGGAAGGTGGTACATTTACTATGGGAAAAGTGGAGGATGATGTTATGCATGATTGGAATAATACGCCAACACAACAGCACGTTCAGTCTTTTTATATGGATGAGACTGAAGTTACAAACTCTATGTATTTAGATTACTTAGATTGGTTGAAAAGTGTTTACCCACCCACTGAAGAAAATTATAAAAACATATACGAAGGAGCCTCACCTGATACGTTAGTTTGGAGAAATAGATTGGGTTACAATGAAACGATGACCAATAATTATTTAAGACATCCCTCTTATGCAGAATATCCTGTTGTTGGAGTAAATTGGATTCAAGCAGTTGAATTCAGTAACTGGAGAACGCAACGTGTAAATGAAGCGCTTTTGGAAAAAAACGGATATCTTAAAAAGAATGCAAAGACTTTAGATGTAACGGCTGACAGTAATTTTGATACAGAAACGTATTTGAATTCACCTACTTTGGCATACGGAGGAAATGAAGAAATTGTATTAAAAGGAAAAAATGGAGGTAAAAAAGCTCCTAAAGCTGGAAAAGACGGTAAAGTTATTGAGCCTAAAAATGTTTATGCACAACGCTCTTCTGGAATACTTCTTCCTGAATACAGACTACCAACTGAAGCAGAATGGGAATATGCAGCTGCTGCCGATGTAGGACAAAGAGAATACAATATTTATAAAGGTCAGAAAAAATACCCTTGGTCAGGAGGTTATACTCGTTCAGGTAAAAGACAAAGTAAAGGAGATCAGTTAGCCAATTTCAAACAAGGTAATGGAGATTACGGTGGAATTGCAGGTTGGTCTGATGATGGTGCAGATATTACCAATGAAGTTAAAAAATACCCTGCAAATGATTTTGGATTGTATGATATGGCTGGAAATGTTGCTGAATGGGTACAAGATGTTTACAGACCTATAATCGACAATGAAGCGAATGACTTCAATTATTTTAGAGGAAATCAATACACTAAAAATAAAATAGGGGCAGACGGTAAGGTTGAAATTGTTACTAAAGAGAATATGAAATTTGATACTTTAAGTAACGGTAGAATAGTTGCCAGAAAATTCCCGGGTCAAATTGCTCAAGTTCCTGTTGATGAAAAAGAAACGTATTTGAGACAGAATTTCGACAAAAGTGATAATACTAATTACAGAGATGGTGATAAGCAATCTACAAGATATTATAACTTTGGATCTTCTGAATCTGACACCGAAAAACTAAAAGATGAGAAAATCATGTATAACTCTCCTAAACATAATGTTACTACAGATAGTTTAGGTAAAATGGTTAGAAAATATGATAAGTCAAGCAAGAGAACAACTTTAATAAATGACGAAGTTAGAGTTTATAAAGGTGGTTCTTGGAGAGATAGAGCTTATTGGTTAGATCCTGCACAAAGAAGGTATTTTCCACAAGATATGGCTACAGATTACATCGGTTTTAGATGTGCAATGTCTAGAGTAGGTCCTAAAGCCGATAAGAAAAAATCAGCTAGAAATTAAATTTTTATAAAATAAAAATAAAAGCCCTTTGATTAGGGCTTTTATTTTTTTAAATCGTTTCAAATGGATATTAGTTACATTCATAGTTTGTATTTAAAGTGTAAATCGGTATCGATAGATACCCGGAAAATTGAGTTGAATTCCTTATTTGTCGCTATAAAAGGGGAGCGTTTTGATGCGAATACATTTGCTAAAGAAGCATTGGATAAAGGTGCTTCTTATGTTATAATTGATGATGAATCTTATTTTATTGATCAAAGAACCATCTTGGTTGATGACAGTTTAATCGCCTTGCAAAATCTGGCTAAATTCCATCGTGAATATTTGAAATTACCTATAATAGCCCTTACGGGAAGTAATGGTAAAACAACAACCAAAGAACTGATTCATGTCGTTCTTTCTAAAAAATTCAATACCAAAGCTACCGTTGGAAATCTTAATAACCACATTGGCGTTCCGTTGACATTACTTTCATTTAATTCAGAAACAGAAATTGGAATTGTTGAAATGGGGGCGAACCACAAAAAAGAAATTGAATTTCTATGTGAATTAGCAAAACCGGATTATGGCTACATCACTAATTTTGGGAAAGCACATTTAGAAGGTTTTGGTGGTGTTGAAGGTGTGATTGAAGGAAAAAGCGAAATGTATCAGTACCTTTCTGTAAATGATAAACTTGCTTTTATAAATCTGGAAGATCCTATTCAAGTTGAAAAGTCAATGTCGTTAAAGGCATATTCTTTTGGCATAAATAAAACAAACGCGGATGTAAATATTATCTCAGTCAAAGCAAATCCATTTGTGGCAATAAACTATTCTGATATAACTATTTCAACGCATTTAATAGGCTTGTACAATGCCAATAACATCAATGCTGCGCTAACTATAGGAAAGTATTTTAAAATTGATGGTATAGCAATAAAAGAAGCTTTAGAAGGCTATGTCCCTGAGAATAACAGGTCGCAGTTATTGACAAAAGGAACTAACCAAATTATTCTGGACGCCTATAATGCAAACCCGAGCAGCATGGCTGTAGCTATTGAGAATTTTCTGCAGTTAGAGAGTTCAAATAAGGCAATGATTTTGGGAGACATGTTTGAGTTGGGAGCGGAAAGTGAGCAAGAACATAAGTCAATAGTTACTATGTTGTCAAAAGATAAAAATGTAAAGTGTTATTTTGTTGGGTCTGCATTTTATGAAAGTAAAATTGAAAAGGATAATTTTTGGTTTTACGATACTTTTGAAAGTTTTTCAGATGATTTGTCTGAAATTAAATTCGATAATAGTACTATTTTAATTAAAGGGTCTCGAGGAATGGCGTTAGAGCGAACCCTGGGATTTATGGATTAGTTAAGAAACAATTCAACCAAAAAAATGCCATCACGATTTATTTTGATGGCATTTTTGATTTTATTAAAAAACTCAATCGACAGTATTTCTAAGAATACTGTCGATTGAGTTCTAAAATAAAAAAAGTATTGACTCTACATCTATTGCCTAACGAACTTGTAGTTATGGTATTTAATTAGGGAAATAGACTTGATGAGAGGGAATTTAATTAGATGTGCTCTATAGACGATATCCAATTAAATTCTTTTTCAATACTTTTTTAACAACAATTAATAACAATTTTTAATTTTGGTTGACAGCCTTCAAAATACCATCCAGATTTTCTTCTGTGAATTTTCCTCCTGATAATAAAAGAAATTTATTGATTGGCATATCGGCTAACATTGCTTCTAAAAATGAAGCTGCTTTTTTCTCATCTTCCGTTTCTGGTTTTTTATTGGCACCAGTGAAACTTTGAACCAGTTGTTCGTATATCGCTTGACTGTTTGGAGATTTTTTGAATTCCTTAAATAATGATTCACGTGTCAGCACTATTTTTGCAGCTTTTGTAGATTCAATAGTGATGGTTTGTTTTAAAGGCAAATCACGAGAGGAACTTCCAATAAGGATGTCAAATTTTCCTGATTTTATTGCCCAATCATGAGATTTTGAATTAAAATAAGCAAAGTCACGTGAAGTCAATTGAAATGTAACTGTTTTTTCTTCTCCGGCTAGCAATGTTACTTTTTCAAAATGTTTCAGTTCGTTTTCAGGTCTTGCCACTTCGCTTTCTTGTTCATGAACATAAAGTTGAACAACTTCTTTACCTGCAATTTTACCTGTGTTTTTTACTTTTACTGATATGGTGATTGCATCAGAATCTTTAGCTGATGTAGTATTGGCTTTAATATCAGAATACGAAAAAGAGGTGTAACTCAAACCATAACCGAAAGGAAAGTTAGGTTCGATTTTCTTTTTGTCATAATAACGGTATCCAATAAAAATCCCTTCACCATAATTTGCATTTCCATCTTTTGATGGAAAATCCATTGCAGTTGGAGTGTCTTCCAAGCGTGCAGGAAAGGTTTCAGATAATTTTCCGGAAGGGTTTACTTTTCCAGTCAACACGTCAGCAATAGCACCGCCACCGGCTTGACCACCAAGATACGCTTCGACAATTGCAGCAACGTCGTTTTTCCATGGCATAGAAACAGCAGCGCCATTCATCAATACCACTACAATGTTTTTGTTAATTTTTGCTACTTCTGAAATCAATTTGTTGTGACCTGCAGGCAAGTCCATGTTGTTTCTGTCAAAACCTTCTGATTCATAACTGTCCGGTAAACCAGCAAAAACAATCACTAATTCTGAATTTTTTGCATTTTGAACTGCTTCAGCAATTTTAGCATCATCTGTTTCTCCGGCAGTATTATACCCTGTTGAAAAGGAAAATTGAGTTCCTTTTGCCATTTTTTGTAATTCATTCAGTGCATTTACAATTTGTGTAGGTCTCACTTGTGAGCTTCCTGCTCCTTGATAACGAGGATTTTTTGCAAAATCACCAACAATAGCTATCTTTTTTAAAGCTGATTTTAGTGGTAAAATCGCATTGTCGTTTTTCAATAAAACAATACATTCGCCACTTACTTGTCTGGCTAATTCATTGTGTTTTACTTTGTCCACAACGATTCCCTTTTTGTGGCTGTCTTTTGCTTTTAGAGTAATGGCAAGTAAATCAGTTACAATTTCATCCAATCTGGCTTCCGCCAAAGTTCCTTTTTTTACCGCTTCAACAATTTTTTTATCATTGAAACCTCCGCTTGCAGGCATTTCTAAATGCAATCCGGCACCAACTCCTAGAGCTCTTTCGTTTACTGCGCCCCAATCAGAAACTACAAAACCTTGTAAGCCCCATTTTTCTTTTAGCATTTGATTCAATAAATAGGAGTTTTCAGAAGCGTATGTTCCATTAAGTTTATTGTATGAACACATTACCGTCCAAGGTTGTGCTTCTTTTACGGCCATTTCAAAGGCTGGAAAATAGATTTCGTTCAAGGTACGTTCGTCAACATTAGAACTATTAGACATACGTTCAGCTTCCTGACTGTTTGCTGCAAAGTGCTTCATGGAAGTTCCCACACCTTGACTTTGAACTCCATTTATAAAACCGATGGCAATTTTTCCGGCTAGAACTGGATCTTCAGAAAAATATTCGAAGTTTCTTCCACCAAGAGGGGAACGCTTCATATTTACTCCTGGTCCTAATAATATTTGAACATCGTTAGCTTGAGATTCGATTCCTAAAGCTTCTCCCATTTTTTGTGCCAAAGCAGGATTCCATGAGGAAGCAAGTGCAGATGCTGTTGGGAAACACGTAGAAGGAACGCTGTTGGTAAAGTCAAAACCTTCCGCTTTACGTAAACCATGTGGACCGTCAGTCATAAAAATAGAAGGAATTCCTAGTCTGGTTATGGCTTTTGTGGACCAAGCTGTTTCACCGGAACACAAAGAAGCTTTTTCTTCTAAGGTCATTTGAGAAACTAATTTTTTTGCCTTAGCGCGATAATCTACTGCTTGGGCATACGATTGTGAAGACAATACAAGTCCAATAAGTAGTAAAATGATTTTTTTCATAGTCTTTAATTTGGTTGTTTTTTGGTAACTATTTTAAATAATAATCTTATGTGTTATTTTGACGCAATGTACATCTTTTTTTGATTCACAATGCATTCACTATAAAATTTCACAATTTTTTTTGTAAATGATTTTTTTTTACTATTTTTTTGTGTAAATATGTTTTCTTGTTGATTGGATTTGTTTCTTTGCCGAAATATTTTTTTGGTTTAAACCAAACAGCAAGAATGACGAGTTTTCAAAATTGGACGCACTTTTATTTTCTTAAAAAAAATAAACTAAATTGCGTCTTTCAAAGGGTATATTAATTACTAGAATAAATCACATGTTAAAAACCATTTTAGATAACAAGGAAGAATATCAGCCGGGTTTATCAATAGATTGTGTGATTTTCGGATTTCATGACAATCAACTCAAAGTGTTATTGATAAAAACAAAGTACAGTGATAAATGGGCTTTGCCTGGCGGTTTTGTACCTGTAAATGAAGATATTGATGAGGCTGCTGTAACTGTGTTACATGGCAGAACAGGATTGAAAGGAATTTTTCTGAGGCAGTTTTCTACCTTCGGAGCTGCTAGAAGGTGTAGTGTTGATGTTAGTAATGCTGTTCTGGATTTTTACGGAATCCCTTTAGACGAAGGAAAATGGTATGCTAGTCGTTTTGTAACGGTTGGGTATTATGCCTTAGTCGATTTTTTACAAACGGTTCCGCAGCCTGAAGGCAAAAATGAAATTGTGGAGTGGATTGACCATAATGCGGTACCGGAATTGATTTTGGATCACAGACAAATTCTGGACACAGCATTGGAAACCCTTCGCATGGAATTGAATTTGATGCCGGTAGGATATAATTTACTTCCCGAAAAATTTACTATTCCGGAATTACAAAAATTATATGAAACCATATTGGGACGAAAACTCGACCGTAGAAATTTTCTGCGAAAGATTATGGCAATCGGAATCTTGACAAAGTTGGACGAGAAGAAGAGTAATGTAGCGCACAAAGCTCCAAATTTATATAGTTTCGATAAAGAAAAATACGAAGAAGTCGTTAAGAACGGATTGACGCAGGGTTGGTAATCTGAAAAAGAAACATAAAAAACTCCATTAGAAATAATGGAGTTTTTTGTGTATTGCTATTTTTTTGTTGAGGTTATCTAATCTTTTTGTATGACCTCCAACTTTTGAGCTTGATCCTATTACAGGAGGGGAAAATATTTGACATAAAAAAACTCCATTATTTCTAATGGAGTTTTTTGTGGGCGATGAGGGGTTCGAACCCCCGACCACTTCCGATAGAATCGGAATGCTCTGAGCTAGTTCAACCAATCTTTTTTTGAAATTAGTTTCTGAATTTTAATCCTGCTTTTCCAAGATTTGATTTGTAATTCTCTTTGTTGAGCTAATTCTTTTGTTTCGTGTTTTTCGATATAAACAACTTTCCAATCATTTACGTTGCCGGTAAAACCTTTGCTTTTTTGATTGTGTCGAATAATACGTTCTTCTAAATTAGAAGTGAAACCAATATAATATCTATTTTTAATTCCGCTAAAAAGGATGTAGGTAATGTGTTCCATAAACTATTAGACATAAAAAAAACTCCATTATTTCTAATGGAGTTTTTTGTGGGCGATGAGGGGTTCGAACCCCCGACCACTTCCGATAGAATCGGAATGCTCTGAACCAGCTGAACTAATCTTTTTTTGAAATTAGTTCCTGAATTTTAATCCTGCTTTTCCAAGATTTGATTTGTAATTCTCTTTGTTGAGCTAATTCTTTTGTTTCGTGTTTTTCGATATAAACAACTTTCCAATCATTTACGTTGCCGGTAAAACCTTTGCTTTTTTGATTGTGTCGAATAATACGTTCTTCTAAATTAGAAGTGAAACCAATATAATATCTATTTTTAATTCCGCTAAAAAGGATGTAGGTAATGTGTTCCATAAACTATTAGACATAAAAAAAACTCCATTATTTCTAATGGAGTTTCTTGTGGGCGATGAGGGGTTCGAACCCCCGACCACTTCCGATAGAATCGGAATGCTTTGAACCAGCTGAACTAATCTTTTTTTGAAATTAGTTCCTGAATTTTAATCCTGCTTTTCCAAGATTTGATTTGTAATTCTCTTTGTTGAGCTAATTCTTTTGTTTCGTATTTTTCGATATAAACAACTTTCCAATCATTTACGTTGCCGGTAAAACCTTTGCTTTTTTGATTGTGTCGAATAATACGTTCTTCTAAATTAGAAGTGAAACCAATATAATATCTATTTTTAATTCCGCTAAAAAGGATGTAGGTAATGTGTTCCATAAACTATTAGACATAAAAAAAACTCCATTATTTCTAATGGAGTTTCTTGTGGGCGATGAGGGGTTCGAACCCCCGACCCCCTCGGTGTAAACGAGGTGCTCTGAACCAGCTGAGCTAATCGCCCTAAACAATTTGGTTACTTTCGTTTCCGTTATTGCGTGTGCAAATATACGCCACTTTTCTAGATTTGCAAGTAAAAACCAAAAAAATTATAAAATTTCTGCTACTACAAAGGTGCTTCCGCCAATGTATATAAAATCAGATTTTGCTGCGTTTTCAATTGCTCTTTTATAAGCTTCTGAAACAGAATTATATACTTCGCCTTTCAGTTCGAAAGTTGCTGCTTTTTGTTTTAAAATTAGAACATCCAGCCCGCGAGGAATATTAGGTTTACAGAAATAATAGATTGCTTTTTTAGGGAATAATGGTAAGATTTCATCTAAATCTTTGTCATTTACAACTCCCAAAACAATATGTAAAGTATCAAAATCTTCTTTTTGTATTTGATTTAATACAATTTCCAGTCCGTTTTTATTGTGTGCCGTGTCGCAAATAACTTTTGGAAACTGATTCAATTGTTGCCATCTTCCCTGAAGTCCGGTGTTTTTTACCACGTTCAACAAACCAAATTTTGTATTTTCGGGAGTGATTTTAAATTCGCTCTGACTTTTTAAAACAGTGATGGTTTGTAAAACTGTCTTTTTATTATGAATTTGATAATCGCCAATTAAATCAGAAGGATAGGTTTCTGAAATTAAATCAGCAGCAAAATAAATTTCCGAATTGCATTCTTTGGCTTTAGCCAAAAAAACAGGTTTGGTTTCAGGAGTGTATTCTCCTATTATTACAGGAATGTTGGGTTTGATAATTCCTGCTTTTTCGAAAGCGACAGCTTCTAATGTATTTCCTAAAAATTGTGTGTGATCCAATCCTATATTGGTAATCACCGAAACTAATGGAGTGATGATATTGGTAGCATCTAATCTTCCGCCCATTCCCACTTCAATAACGGCGATGTCTACTTTTTCTTTGGCAAAATAATCGAAGGCTAATCCAACGGTCATTTCGAAAAAACTCATGTCATTGGATTCAAAAAAACTTTTGTGCTCATTGATAAAATCAGTGACAAATTCTTCAGATATATCTCCCGAAACTTCGGGACTATTTATTTTTATGCGTTCCCGGAAATCCTTTAAATGTGGTGAAGTGTACAATCCAACTTTATAACCAGCCTCATGAAGTATGGATGCCAACATGTGTGATGTCGAGCCTTTTCCGTTGGTTCCCGCAACATGAATGCACTTTAGTTTTTCTTGTGGATTATGAAGATGAGCTATGAGTAAATGCGTGTTGGTTAAATCTTTTTTATAGGCCGAAGCGCCCTGAAGTTGGTACATCGGGAGTTGATTAAACATCCAATTTATGGTTTCCTGATAGTTCATTTTTGTAATAAAATAGTAGTTGTTTAAAATATTTTTCGATTTTTTTAGTTTAATAGTACATCGAAAAGTATCTTTAGTGCAAAATTGAAATAATTTTTAGAATTAATGATTAAAATACAATAATATTATATGTTTAGTTTTATACAATTACAGGCCGACACCATTACCAACGCTGCTTCAAACGTAGTTATCGAAAAAATTGCTCCAAATACCGAAATATCCACTTTGGGATTCCTTTTAAAAGGTGGTGTGTGGCTTATCCCAATCGGGATTCTATTATTTTACACTTTCTATCTGATTATTGAACGCTATTTGTACATCAGTAAAGCATCAAAAATTGATGCACTTTTGATGCGCGATGTTCGGGATAACCTAAATTCAGGAAATCTTGATTTGGCTCGATCCATTGCAGAAAGAAATAATACCGCATCGGGTAATATTGTAAAAGAAGGTATTCTGGTTATTGGGAGACCTATTATTGAGATTGAATCCAATATGGGTCGTGCTGCAGACATCGAAATAGGAGGAATGGAAAAGCACTTAGGTCATTTGGGACTTATTGCCGGTATTGCACCTACATTAGGATTTATTGGAACTATTTCTGGAGTTATTAAAATATTTTACAGTATTTCGGTAACTGAAAACATTAGTATTGGTAATATTTCTGGAGGATTGTACGAGAAAATGATCAGTAGTGGTGCTGGATTAATTGTAGGTATTATTGCGTATAGCGGATACCATTTATTAAACGGTAAGATTGATAATTTTGCTTTAAAAATTCAAAAACAAATATTAGAATTTGTAAATATTATTCAAAGATCATAATATGTCTATAAAAAGAAAAAGAAGATTTCATGCCGAGGTCGCGACTTCTTCATTAAGTGATATTATGTTTTTTCTGTTGTTGTTTTTCTTGATTATATCAACATTGGCGAATCCTAATGTTATCAAGATGACGTTGCCAAAAGCACAATCTAACGAGAAAACAAACAAGCAATACATTAGTTTATCTGTCACAGAAGATAAAAAATTCTACATCGACAAACAGCCTGTTTCATTTGAAGAACTGGAAATGACTTTGATGTCTAAAATGGATGCGACAAAGGACCAGACGGTTGTCGTGAGAATTCCATTCAATTTACAAGTACAAGACTTAGTTGACGTACTGCAAATAGGAGTGAAGAACAATCTGAAGTTTGTGATTGCCACCAGTCCTAAGTGATTTTATTAAGCGTTTTACAAAGCAATCGCATTAGTTAAGCTGATTTTAAAATAAAAAAAATGCCTCGATATTTCGAGGCATTTTTTATGTAGCTTTATATGATTTTAATTCAAATTGAAATTGTAAACAATCTTACCGACTTGTTTTTCCGGAGCATCGCTGCTGGCGTCCCATCTCGTGTTCATCGCAGCAATTCGGGCTTGATCTAATAAACATTTTGCGGTATTCGTAGTTCCTTTTACACCGACAACTGCATTTACAGTCCTTCCAGTTCTGTCAACAGAAACTTCTACGACTACTTTTCCTTGTTCATTACAGGTATATTTTGGTGCAGGTTTAGATAATGCTTTTCGGTTTCCTAAGGAGTATCCAACTCCGCCGCCAGAACCACTTCCGGTTCCTCCTCCACTTCCGGAGCCATAGCCACTGCCAGTTCCTATTCCGGTTCCAGTACCATTTCCTCCGCCTGTTCCTCCACCGGAACCACCCGTTCCATAATAACCATTAGAACTCAAGCTTCCGTTGGCTTTTCCTTTGTTTCCGGCTGCTTTGTCATCGCCATCGCCACCTTTATTAGAACCTTTTAGAATGCTGGATAAAGCATCATTTGTATTGTTAGAAACTTTAGGTTTTACAACCACTGGTTTTGTTTCTTCTTTTACAACGACTATTGGTTTTTTAGTTTTTTCTTTCGTCGGAATGACAGCAGTTTCCTCGGTGTTGTTTTCCTGAGATAAAATAGCTTCGTCAGGAGTTGATTTTGCAGGCGTTTGTCTGGTTTGATTTTTTACTTCCAAAACTTCGCTTTTATAATTTGCACCAGAACCTAAATCGCTGTCGCCAAAATTTACTGTAACGCCACCGCCACCACCGCCACCAGCAAGTTCATCCATGTTTGCGGGAGGCCAAAAGCGGATGAAAAATAAAATTAACAACATTGTCGCATACAAAAGAATGGATAGTGCTAACGATTTCTTTTGATCTGATGAAATGGTGGAACTCATTTGTATTTTAAATTTTAAAAAGTGTATTACTAAAAAACGTTGAAAAGTACTAAAAATTGTCAAGAGTAAAAAGCGACTGCCAGAATATAAATAATATTGCTTTCGCTTATAACTAGAAATAAGAAAAGGGATTAAATAGATTTTAAAATCTGCTTAATCCCAGTTCCGATAAATAGTAAAAAAAATATTTTATTTTAAGTAAGCTGCTTCAATGCGATTTCAAAAGCAGTTGCACTAATATTTGTTTTACTTGGATTCAAAGCATGCGCTTTTTCAATTGCTTTTTTGATGATTTCCGAAGTATCTTGGAAGATTGCTTCATCCGTCATTTGTACTTTCTTTTCCATGAAGTAAGCAAAAACACGAGCCATACCACAATTAGAAATAAAGTCAGGAATTAAACTCACTTTATGATCTACATCTTCCATAATTGGACCAAAAAAGATTGCTGTGTCGGCAAAAGGAACATTTGCACCACATGAAATTACTTCAAGACCGTTCGCAATCAAGCTGTCAATTTGAGATTGAGTTACTAGTCTGGAAGCGGCACATGGAGTGAATATTTCAGCACCAATTGTCCATATTTTTTGATTGATTTCTTCAAAAGGAATCATGTTTTCGGCAACCAGTTTGTTTCCGTCTTTTGCAAGAAATAAAGCTCTTATTTCTTCGAAAGAGAATCCTTCTTCGTTGATTAATCCGCCATCTCTATCGATAATACCAATTACTTTAGCACCCATTTCGGCTAAGTAAAAAGCGGCAGCAGAACCTACATTTCCAAAACCTTGTACGATTGCTTTCTTCCCTTTTACATCTCCACCATAAATTGTATAGTAATTACGAACGGCTTCGGCAACGCCATAACCGGTAATCATATCGGCAATAGTATATTTTCTGGAAACATCTGGTGAGAATTTTGGATTTTCAATCACTTTCACCACACCTTGACGCAATTGTCCAATTCTGTTGATTTTGTCTGCTTCGGTCGGCTTGAAATGACCGTTAAAAACACCTTCTTGCGGATGCCAAACACCACACTCTTCCGTCATTGGGATTACTTCGTGAATTTCATCTACGTTCAAATCACCACCGGTACCGTAGTAACTTTTCAATAATGGAGAAACGGCTTTATACCAACGTTGTAAAACGCCTTTTTTTCTTGGATCGTTCGGATCAAAATTAATTCCAGATTTTGCTCCGCCAATAGCAGGTCCAGAAACTGAAAATTTCACCTCCATGGTTTTTGCCAAAGACAAAACTTCATTCATATCCAACCCTTTTCTCATACGAGTTCCACCACCGGCAGCACCACCACGTAGTGAATTGATGACTGTCCATCCTTCGGCTTCTGTTTCAGCATCTTTCCAATGGAAAACTATTTCAGGTTCTTTATTTTCGAATTTCTTTAATAAATCTTTCATTTGTTGCGATATGTTTAATTTTGGCAAATATAAAAAATAGAATAATGTGAAATATGTATTTTTAATTTTATTTTGGAGAATAAATCATTCCAGAGCTATGATCTGTTTTTGCACCTGTAACGCTGCTTAAAACATTGATTTCTCCGCGTAATTTTAAAATACCAAGTAATGCAAAAATCAAGGCTTCTTTGAATTCCAATATTTTAGCTGACGGAATAATGAGTTTTATTTTAGGTAAATGGTGATGAATTCTCTCGATGAGAAAATCATTGTAAGCACCGCCACCAGTTATGAAAAGGTTTCCGTTTTTATTAGGCAAAGCCAAAGCAATTTGCAACGCCACATGTTCGGTAAAAGTGTGTAACTTGTCTTCAATGGGAATAGAATATTTTTCGATAATAGGTAAAACAGTCTCTTTTACAAATTCGAAGCCCAATGATTTAGGATGTTTCTTTTGGTAGAAATCCAACGTATTTAGTTCATTTAATAAATCTTTATTACAAATTCCGGTTCTTGAAATACTGCCTTTATCATCATAATCGAATCCTAGTTGGCTGGCGTAAAAATTAAAAACGGTGTTTACAGGTGAAATGTCAAAGGCGATTCGCTCTTTGTTTTTTTCGAAAGATACATTCGAAAAACCGCCTAAATTCATGCAATAATCGTATTCAGAAAATAAAATCCGGTCGCCAATAGGAACCAAAGGCGCGCCTTGTCCGCCAAGTTGCACATCCTGAACCCTAAAATCACAAACTACGGTTTGATTAATTACAGACGCGATTTCAGGCAAATTACCAATTTGAAGTGTGAATTCGTTTTGGGGCTGATGCAGAATAGTATGGCCATGGGAACAAACGGCATCGAGATTTTTTATGTCGTATTTTTCGATAAAACTTAAAATAATCGAAGCAAGATGTTGCGTGTAATCTTGGTTTAATTTTTCGAGAGCAACTTCAGAAAAATCGACAGCTATTTTCAATTTGTTTAACCAATCAATGCTATACGAAACGGTTTCAGATTCCAGGATTTGAAAGTCCCATTTGTTGTTTTTGACAGTAAAGACAATATGCGCCAAATCGACTCCGTCCAGTGAGGTTCCGGACATAACACCTATAATAGTATACTTTTCTTTAAACATTGGCTAAATTTACGAAATCGTTTGAAATTTGATATTTAATAATTACTTTTGACGACAAATTTAAGAACATTTAATTTACAATAAAAATATGGATTTTAATCTAACCGAAGAGCATTTAATGATTCAACAAGCCGCTAAAGATTTTGCTGTAGCAGAATTATTACCTGGTGTTATTGAACGTGATGAACATTCAAAATTTCCTACTGAGCAAGTGAAAATGATGGCCGATTTAGGTTTTATGGGAATGATGGTCGATCCTAAATACGGTGGGTCTGGTTTAGACAGTATTTCGTATGTTTTGGCAATGACAGAAATCGCAAAAGTAGATGCTTCAGCAGCTGTAATCATGTCAGTTAATAATTCTTTAGTTTGCGCTGGTCTTGAAAAATATTGCAACGAAGAGCAAAAAATGAAATATTTGGTTCCGCTTGCAAAAGGGGAAGTTATTGGAGCTTTTTGTCTATCAGAGCCTGAAGCTGGAAGTGATGCGACTTCGCAAAAAACGACTGCGATAGATAAAGGAGATTATTACTTATTAAATGGTACTAAAAACTGGATTACTAACGGGTCAACTGCATCAACATATTTAGTTATTGCTCAAACGGATATTGAAAAAGGACACAAAGGAATCAATGCTTTTATTGTTGAAAAAGGTTGGGCTGGATTTGATATTGGACCAAAAGAAAAGAAAATGGGAATTCGCGGAAGTGATACGCATTCATTAATGTTTTCGGATGTAAAAGTTCCTAAAGAAAATAGAATTGGTGTTGACGGATTTGGATTTGCTTTTGCAATGAATGTCTTAAATGGCGGAAGAATAGGGATTGCATCTCAAGCGTTAGGAATTGCAACTGGAGCGTACGAAATTGCTTTAAAATATTCTCACGAGAGAAAAGCATTTGGAAAAGAAATTTTCAATCATCAGGCTATTGCTTTCAAACTGGCTGATATGTATGTAAAAGTAACTGCTGCTAAATTATTGGTTATGAAAGCGGCTTGTGAAAAAGATGAAGGTAAAGATATCGCACATTCTGGTGCTATGGCAAAGTTATACGCGTCAGAAATAGCTTTAGAAGTAGCAAATGAAGCGGTTCAAATTCATGGAGGAAACGGTTATGTTGCTGAATATCATGTGGAACGTATGATGCGTGACTCTAAAATTACTCAAATTTATGAAGGAACTTCTGAAATACAACGAATTGTAATTTCAAGAGGATTAGTTTCTTAAAGGATGTAAAATAGTTCATCAAAACCCTTTCCAATTTCGGCTGGAAAGGGTTTTGTTTTTTAAATCGTTTTTTTAATACATTTACTGAAAGAATTTTTTTATGTATGAGGATTTAAAATATTGGTATTTGCGCGATCACAAATTGTTTCGAACGTTGAGTTTTGGACAAATCAGACAATTGTGTATTATCACCGGTTTTAAAAAAGCAAAGAAAGGCGAGATTATCTATTTCTCTTCTTCGGATTTGCCGAGAATTTTTCTGCTGAAAAAAGGAAATATAAAGATTGTTGCGGTCGATGAAGACGGGAATGAAACGATTAAAGATATTATTCAAAAAGGAGATTTATTTGGAGAACTGGCTTTGGAAGCTGACAGCCAGTCCAATGAATATGCAAAAGTGCTTTCGGATGATGTGGCTATTTGTAGTTTTCTAATGTCGGATTTTGAAGATTTATTGTTGCGAAATCCAAGTCTGGCTTTGTCCTATACAAAGTTCGTAGGGCTAAAAATGAAACGGATTAAGAACAGTTATTCTAATTTGATTTCTAAAGACGCAAAAACTAGATTGTTTCAGTTCCTAAAAGATTGGGCTGAAAAAGAAGGTAAAAAAATAGAAGATAAAGTGGTAATTGAAAATTATCTGACCCAAAACGATATTGCGCAAATTATTTGTACTTCAAGGCAAACAGCGACTCAATTGCTTAATGAAATGGAAACGAATGGTACCATCATTTACAGTAGGAAAGAAATCACTATAACGGATATCCGTAAATTATAATTATTTTAGTGGAACTGTAATCTAGCCGACAAATCTATTCGAAATTGCACAGTAGTTTTACAACATCAAAAAGTAACACTATGAAAAAAATAATTTGTCTGGCTTTATTTGTAATTGGATTATCCGTTCAGGCTCAAAATGATTTGCCAAAATTGGCTACGGAAATTGCTCCACTACTTATTGGAGAAAAAATTCCTAATTTCAATTTAAAATCAGTAGAAAATACGAATGTTAATTTAACGGAATTAATCAGTAAGAAAAGAACCGTTTTAGTATTTTATCGTGGTGGTTGGTGCCCGTATTGTAATGCACATTTAGCGGCATTGGGAGAAGCCGAAAAACAATTACTGGATTTAGGATATCAAATTATCGCGATAAGTCCTGATGCTCCAAAAAGCTTGAAGGTAACGGATGATAAAGAAAAATTAAATTATTTATTATTATCGGATAGTACAGGTGAATTGTCCAAAGCTGTTGGAATTGCTTTTCAAGCTCCAGAAAATTATAAGACTACGATAACTAAAGGTTCCGAAGGTGTGAATAGTTCTTTTTTACCTGTTCCTACGGTGTTTATTTTAAATGTAAATGGTGAAATTGAGTTTGAATACATCACACCTAATTTCAAAAATAGAATTTCAAATGATTTGTTGATTGCCGTTGCAAAATCTTTAAATAAATAATCATGAAAAAGCTACTATTTATTCTAACCGTATTGTGTACTTTTTCTGGCTTTTCGCAAAAGGACAACAAACGAGTGACTCTTTTTAATCTTGAAAAAAATGTGGCTATTCAAGGATATGATCCAGTGGCTTATTTTAAACAAGGAAAAGCAGTGAAGGGGAAAAAAGAAATAACAGCATCATATGAAGGTGTGGTTTATTATTTTTCGATGCCAGTAAATAAAGAATATTTTTTGAAAAATCCTTCAAAATTTGAACCTCAATACGGAGGTTGGTGTGCGTATGCAATGGGAGATTCCAATGAAAAAGTGTCTATAAATCCAGAGACTTTCAAGATTAGTAATGGAAAGTTGTATTTGTTTTACAATGCTTTCTTTAATAATACATTGAAAAGCTGGAATAAAGAGGAAGCCGGATTGATGATGAAAGCGGATGCGAATTGGAGTAAAAGGATTAAATAAAAAAAACAGGAATTATGAAATCAGTTGTGTTTTTCTGGATAATGCGACTCGCCGTGGCGGTGATTTTAGTGCAAACTTTGTATTTTAAATTTACAGCGAATGAAGAATCAGTTTATATTTTTTCTGCTTTGGGAATAGAACCGTATGGAAGAATTGGCACTGGAATAGCCGAGTTGATTACGGTAATTTTGATTTTAATACCAAGAACTTCGTTATTTGGTGCTATAATGGGTTGCGGCGTTATGGTTGGTGCGATTTTTGCTCATCTGTTTGTGCTTGGGATTGAAGTGAAAAATGATGGTGGTACACTTTTTATTTTGGCACTAATTACCTTTCTTTGTTGTGTTACTTTAGTTTTTAAGGATAGGACTAAAGTGATGAATTTGTTGAATTAAAACTTAAATATGCTAATACCTTCTATTAATAATAGTTTAAACGAACTAATTGATTTGCTGAATCAATTGTCTCAAAAAGAATATTCAAATTCTTGTACGGAATTAAGTAATGCAACTATTGGGGAGCATACAAGGCATATTATTGAAATGTTTCAATGCTTAGAAAATCAATATGATTTAGGCATTGTGAATTATGATAAAAGAGAACGAAATACCCGTATTCAAACGGATACTGCTTTTGCTATTGAAAATATTGTGTTAATTCAACAAAATTTAGATAAAAAAAATAAAAACATCGAGTTGTTGCAAATCATTGATGGAGAGGAAATTCGAATTGAAAGCAACTATTTCAGAGAGTTACTTTATAATTTAGAACATTGCATTCATCATCAGGCACTTATTAAAGTAGCTATTTTACAATGTGAAACAGTTATAATTGACGCTAATTTTGGAGTTGCCCGTTCTACAATAGAATATAGAAATCAATGTGCACAGTAAGTTTTGTAGCAACGAATGATAAAATTATCATTACTTCAAATCGGGATGAAAAAACAGTAAGACCGAGTGCAATACCTCCAAGAAGTTATACCGTAAACGGGAAAAATCTTATTTTCCCAAAAGATCCAAAAGCAGGAGGAACTTGGTTTGTCGCTAATGCTGACGGAACAATTTTGGTGCTGTTAAATGGCGCTGACGAAAAACATGAAGTGCAACTTCCATATCGAAAAAGCCGTGGTTTGATTGTCTTAGAGATGATCAGCAGTATTTCTCCAAAGGATTTCTGGACAGAAATTGATTTGGAAAACATAGAGCCTTTTACATTAGTTTTATTTCAAAATAATGCTCTTTTTCAATTGCGCTGGAACGGAAAAGAGAAAGAAACGACATCTTTGGACATTCATCAAAATCATATTTGGTCTTCATCGACTTTGTATCCATCAGCGATTCGTGAAAAACGAGCCAATTGGTTTCATACTTTTATGCATGACAATTTTCAAATTTCGGAATCAAAAATGCACGATTTTCATCGCTATACCGAAGAAGGAAATGATGAAAACGGTTTAGTCATCAATAGAAATGACGAGATGAAAACGTTGAGTATCACGCAATCGGTTATTGAAAAAAATAAAGTAGCTATATTGCATTACGATTTGATTGCACAACAGGATTTTTCGACCTCATTTATCACCGTTTAAAGAACTTAATTTGAAACTATTTTTTCATAAAATTACGCATTGGGAATACTGGCCTTTTCAGATTGTTTACATTCCAATTTATTTTCTTTGGTCCTATTATTCCATCAAGGCAAAATCTATTTTTTTCTTTAATGCTTCTAATCCAACCATAAAAAATGGCGGTTTTATGATGGAGTCCAAAAAAGAAATCTACAATTTGATTCCACAAAAATATTACCCAAAAACGGAATTAATAAAAGAAGGAATTGCTCTTGAAAAAATTGTTAATACTATTGAAGAAGCAAAAATAAAATATCCTTTGATTGCCAAACCGGATATTGGACTGCGAGGATCTGGGGTTAAAAAAATTAATACCATTGATGATTTAAAAGAATATGCTGAAAAAGCAAATTTCGATTATGTAGTGCAGGATTTAATTCCATACGAGAACGAAGTTGGGATTTTCTATGTGCGTTATCCTCATGAAAAAACCGGCAGAATTACCGGAATAGTTTCCAAAGAATTTCTGATTATTACCGGAAACGGATTCTCTACCGTAGAAGAATTAATCAAAGAAAATCCTCGATATGAACTGCAATTAAAGGTTTTGAAGCAGGAATACGGAAAAAAACTACTCGATATTCTTCCAAAAGGAGAAAAATTGAATTTGGTGCCTTATGGAAATCATGCACGAGGCGCAAAATTCATTGATGGAAGTCATTGGATAACACCAAAAATGACAAAAACAATAAACGAAATGTGTCTGCAAATTCCGGGTTTCTACTTTGGTAGATTGGATGTGATGTACAATACAATTGAAGAATTAGAACAAGGATTGAACTTTTCAGTCGTGGAGCTTAATGGCGCTGCTAGCGAACCCACACACATTTATGATCCAAAGCATTCTTTGCTTTTTGCATGGAAAGAACTCGTACGTCACATTACGTATATGTATGAAATAAGCGTGGCAAACCATAAAAATGGTGCTCCGTATTTACTGTATAAAGACGGGATGAAAGAATACAGAATGCATCTGGAACAAAGCAATAAAATTGTAAATTTCTAAAATCATGAAGGCATTAAAAAACATTTTTGTTGGTTTTTTAGTGAGCTTTATCGGTTCGATACCCTTGGGATATTTGAATGTAGTAGGTTTTGAAATTTATTCAAAAACAGGAATGAAAAGTTTGATTCTCTTTTTATTGGGAGTGATTTTTGTGGAGATGTTTGTGATTTATTTCACTTTAATTTTCGCAAAACAATTGGTCAACAATAAAAAATTAATGAAGATTATTGATTTTTTTGCCGTTTTCTTTCTGTTGATTTTAGGGTATTCTTTTTATGCAAATTCCAATCAAACAATGGAAGAGCCAGGTATTTTAGAGAAATATGCAATGTATTCTCCTTTCCTGATTGGTGTATTTTTGAACTGTATCAATTTTCTTCAATTGCCATTTTGGACCGGTTGGAACCTTTATTTGATGAATGGGAATTATATCTCCATTGTAAATAAGCTAAAATTATATTATGTTTCAGGGACTTTAATAGGTACATTTTTTGGAATGATGACTTTGGTCTTGATATTAAATACCTTGTCTCAAAACACAACCGGCTTTTCTAAATATGTAATGCCAGTGGTGATTCCGTCATTTTTTGTAGTTTTAGCTATTGTTCAAATGGTAAAAGTCTACAAGAAATATTATAGAAATAAAGTCACATTATAAAAAATAAATCTCAATATTATGAAAAAAGCATTCCTGTCTCTTTCTTTTATTTTCTTTGGTTGTTTGTCAGCTTCGTCAGTAATTGCTCAAACCGCGAGTGATGCGCAATTAAAAATTGTTGAGGCTGAATATAAAGTAACAGAAAATGACGTTGCCGAGACATTAAAATATTTGGCTTCGGATGAATTGGAAGGAAGGGAAACCGGAAAAGCAGGAATGGTAAAAGCCGCTGATTATTTGGAGCAGTTCTTCAAAAATAACAATGTGAAACCCTATTTCAAATCGTATCGCGATACCTTGTCTACATTTAAAGAACCAGCTTTCAATATTGTAGGTTTTATTGAAGGAAGCGACCCAGTTCTTAAAAATGAATTTATAATTTTAAGTGCTCATTACGATCATATTGGCTTGGATAAAAAAGGCGTAAATGGTGATTTTATAAATAATGGCGCCAATGATGATGCATCTGGAACTACTGCAGTTGCTGAAATGGCAAAATACTTCAGCATCGCCAAAAATAATAAACGAAGCATTCTTTTTGTGTTTTTTGCAGGAGAAGAAAAAGGGTTGTTAGGGTCTAAACATTTAGCCAAAAAACTGAAAGCACAAGATTTTAAATTGTATGCTCAGTTCAATATTGAAATGATTGGTGTACCAATGAAAAGAGATTATCTAGCTTATATTACCGGTTTTGATAAATCTAATATGGCAGGTAAAATCAATGAATATACTGGAAAAAATACGATTGGTTTTCTTCCGAAAGAAGCCGAATATAAATTATTCTACAGGTCAGATAATTTCTCTTTTTATGATGTTTTCAAAGTGCCTTGCCAATCCGTGAGTACATTTGATTTTGAAAATTTTGAATTCTACCATCATGTTTCAGATGATTTCAAAGCAATGGATATTCCGCACATGACTTCATTTATTCAGGAATTATTGCCTGCTGTAACGCAAATGGTGAACACGCCGACACAAGAAATCATAATGATTAAATAGTTTAAGAAACTGCCTGACTCATATCATACGCCAAAATAAAGTACTCGTTATTGTTGAATTGAAAATCTCCAATAATGGTCCATTTTAGTTTTTCAGTATGCGCTTTCGTAGACGGAATGTTGATTTTGTTGATGAAAGTTAAGGCCAATGGATATTTATGAAGCATGTGCGTTCTCATGAATTCAAACAGCGGCGTTATCAATCCTTTGCCGCGATATTCTTTGTGAATGCAAATAGGGCCATATTGAAAACTATTGTTTGTGGTGATTTCAAAATCCAAAAAGGTCAGCTCCGTAAACAAGGAACTCATGTAATTGAAAATGGGCCATTGTTTGAAAAAATCCCAACTTCCTGCAAAAATGTAAGCAATGATTTTGTTATTGTCTTTGGCAATAAATAAGTTGTTTTCATTGATGACTTCGGTTAGTTGTACAATGGTAAATGGCGTGGTAACAAACCCGGAAGCTTTTTCTTCTTCGGATAGATTAGCTACAAGATACAATTCCTGTAATGCCAATACGCCATCAATATCACTTATTTTTGCAGTTTCGAATTGTATGTTTTCTGTCATTTTATGAAAATTCTGATGTTAATTTGGTTTGTCAAAAATAAGTAAAATTATAGGAATCTTTAATTTTTATTACAGCAAGAATCCTTTGCGTAAAGCATTAGTTTTTTGTCGTTTTTGTTTATTTTTGCTCTATGAAAAATATTATCATCACAGGAACAAGTAGGGGAATAGGATTTGAGTTGGCATTGCAATTTGCTAATGCTGGACACCAAGTATTAGCCATTTCCAGAAAAATTCCTCAAGCTTTATTAGGCAACGAAAATATTACCTGTCTTTCGGTTGATTTAGCTACTGAGTCTGAATTAGTGAAAGTAAGCAATTTTTTATCCAAATCTTGGAAACAAATAGACGCAGTCATTCATAACGCAGGAAGTTTATTGCTAAAACCTTTTTCAGAAACAACTCAGGAAGATTTTGAAAATATCTATAAAGTCAATGTTTTTGGAGTTGCTAATTTGACTAGAATTTGCCTGCCTTATTTACAAAAAGGAAGCCACGTAGTGACTATAAGTTCTATGGGTGGAATTCAGGGAAGTTTAAAGTTTGCCGGATTGGCAGCCTATAGTTCAAGTAAAGGAGCTGTTATTACGCTATCAGAATTACTAGCAGAAGAATACAAAGAGCGTGGAATTTCTTTCAATGTTTTGGCTTTGGGTTCTGTGCAAACAGAAATGCTGGCTGAAGCTTTTCCAGGCTATCAAGCTCCAATAACAGCGGGTGAAATGGCAAATTATATTTATGATTTCACTTTGACCGGAAATAAATATTTCAATGGCAAAGTGTTGCAAGTTTCTTCTACCAATCCGTAACTAATTTCATAACTACTTTGAGCGAAACTTTAGCCAGATACATTCCAGAGCATGCGGTAAAACCCGTTTTCGAACTTATTGTTGCCAATCAAGTGCATCTTAAGATTGTAAACGAGCGTCAGACGCGTCATGGTGATTATCGAAAAGGGTTGAATGGAAAGCATGAAATCACGGTGAATTCAAATCTGAATAAATACAAGTTTTTGATTACGTTGATTCATGAAATCTCGCATTTGGTGGCTTTCGAAAAATTTGGTAGAAATATAAAACCTCATGGTAACGAGTGGAAATATTCTTTCCAAAGGTTGATGATTCCTTACATTCGACCAGAAATTTTCCCGAATCATTTATTGCCTTTATTGGCGAGGCATTTCAAAAACCCAACAGCCAGCAGTGATACGGATGCTACTTTGGCTTTGGCACTGAAACAATTTGATCAGCAAAATGATAAAAATTATGTGTTTGAAATTCCTTATGGAAGTGTTTTCCGAATCCAAAACGGAAAGATTTTCAAGAAAATAGCCATAAGAACCAAGCGTTTTGAATGCTTAGAAATGAGTTCCGGAAAGACTTATTTATTCAATCCAAATGCTGAGGTAGAATTGTTGAAATCAAGTTAGATTTACTCTTTTAAATATGCTTCTCGTACTTTTTTGAATAAATTAGAAGAATAAACAAAGGCAACGACAGCTTCGTTATCGGTTCTGAAAATTTCTTCTTTGGTTCCTTCCCAAGCTTTTAAACCATCTTTTAAGAATAAAATTTTCTCTCCAATTTCCATAACGGAGTTCATATCGTGCGTATTTATAACCGTTGTGATATTGTATTCTTCGGTTATTTCTTTGATAAGATTATCAATCAAAATAGCCGTATTTGGATCTAAACCAGAGTTTGGTTCATCACAAAACAGGTATTTTGGATTGTTTACAATCGCGCGTGCAATCGCTACCCGTTTTTGCATTCCTCCTGAAATTTCCGAAGGTAGTTTTTTATGGGCGTCAGTTAAGTTGACTCTTTTTAATACAAAGTCTACGCGCTCCTGAATTTTTGAATTATTGTCTTTGGTAAACATTTTCAACGGAAAACCTACGTTCTCTGCAACTGTCATAGAATCAAACAAGGCACTTCCTTGAAATACCATTCCTATTTCAGTTCGTAAATCACGTTTCTCATCTGGATTTAATTCAGAATAAATTCTCCCGTCAAATGAAATTGTTCCAGATTCAGGAGTGTGAATTCCTAGAAGACTTTTAAGCAAGACGGTTTTACCAGAGCCACTTTGTCCAATAATTAAATTCGTTTTTCCTGTTTCAAAAATTGTGGAAACGCCTTTAAGGATTTTGATACCGCCAAATGATTTTTCTATGTTTTTTACTTCTATCATGAGCCAAGTAACAATTGAGTTAATATGTAATTAAAAGTAATTATGGTAACTGAGGTCCAAACAAAGGATACGGTACTTGCGCGTCCTACTTCGAGTGCGCCACCTTTCATATAATACCCGTGAAAAGAAGGGATAGTTGCTAATAACATGGCAAAAATCAATGTTTTAAGGAAAGCATAAACGATGTGGAATGGAATAAAATCCAATTGAGCCCCATTTATAAACTCATCACTTGAAGTAAATCCGCCATAAACACCAGCCATCCAGCCGCCTAAAACACCCAGAAACATACTGATTCCAATAACGAAAGGATAAAGTAGTAAAGCTATTATTTTTGGAAAAACCAAATAGTTTAAGGAGTTAACTCCCATCACTTCTAGAGCGTCAATTTGTTCTGTTACTCTCATGGTTCCAATACTTGATGTGATAAAAGAACCCATTTTTCCAGCCATAATCACTGAGATAAAAGTAGGTGCAAATTCTAATATTACAGATTGACGTGTGGCAAAACCAATAAGGTATTTTGGAATTAATGGATTGGTCAAGTTCAATGCAGTTTGTATGGCAACAACACCTCCAACAAAGAAAGAAATGAATGCTACAATACCAAGGGAACCAATAATTAAATCATCTATTTCCTTAAAAATTAGATTTCTCATCACAGACCATTTTGTCTGTTTATTGAAAATTTCTTTTAGCATTAAGAAGTATCTTCCTATCTGCGTTATATATCGAATGAGCATCATAGTTTTGTGATTATGGGCTAAATTACAAAAATAGTTATGAGTTATAAGTTATACGTTCGTAGTTTTCGTTAGAAAATTTTTTCTTTCATTTTCTTCAAACGATACTTGCGAATAAATTTAGCTTGTTCTGCGGTTACCAATAATGGTGTTTTAGCTGCTTTTGCTTTCCAAAAACCTTTGATGTAATCTAAAAAAAGTAATGGTTTCTTTTTCATCATCGCCAGTTTTGCAGAAGCTATGGAAGTGATTAAAAATCCGTAGCCTAAAGTATAAAACGCTTCTCCTTGTTTGTAACGGGCAGTCTTATTGTAATTAGCTCCAGTTGGTTTTAAATGTTTCACGATTAAGGAAGCATCGGTAACGACTTTCCAACCGTAAAATTTTGACAATAATTCATCAACAGTATCCCAACCCATAGCTGGTTTTAAATTTCCTATTTGTTGGAAACATGCTTTTCTATAGGCTTTAAACGCACCACGAATATGATCTTTATCGGTTAGATTTTCCAGAATCCATTCGCCATTTTTTTCAATGTAGGCAAATCCGCCAGCCATTCCTATTGTCACATCTTTTTCGAAAACATTTAAAATTGTCTCGAAATAATTGTTGGGTAGAATTAAATCAGCATCCAGTTTTACGATAACGTCATACTCTTCATCCAATATTTCGAATCCTTTATGAAAAGCCTGAATAACTTTACTTCCCGGTAAATGTATCGCGCTGGAAGTTTTGTTTACTAAAGAGATAAACGGATTTTCTTTGGCGTAAGCGGTTACTATTTCAGCTGTTTTATCAGTAGAATTATCATTGACAATCACTACTTTTTTTGGTAAAACAGTTTGAGAAATCAAAGAATCTAAAGTTAAAGCGATGAAAGCTTCTTCGTTATGAGCCGGAATAACAATATAATAGTTCATTTAAAATATTTTTGAATGGAGATTAACGATTCTTGATTTCAGATTTTTACATCCATTATCACAATCATAAATCGACATTCGTTAAGCAACAATCTTAAATCTTAGCCCTTTCAGCGTAAACGATATAATATCTATTGGTAAATTTTCTCAATAAGGGACGAAGACCAAATTTCTTTACGGGATTTGTCCATTTTTCACGGTCGATTATTTTCCAGCCTGTTTTTTCCAAAAGCCAGTCCAATTGCCAATCTTCAAATTCATGGTAATGTCTGTCCCACATATCGGTTTTACTTCGATAAGCTGGTGAAAACCACAAGCGCATTGGGATAGATATAAAAAGTTTATCTGATTTTATTTCGCTTAAAATCGTGTAAGGGTTTAGTAAATGTTCAAAGATTTCGAAAGCGGTTACGACATCTTTTTTTTCTGTTGAAAATACGGATTGGTCTTTGTCTAAGTCTTCTCCTGTTGTATTTGTAACTGCAAATCCTTCGGATTTCATGATTTTAGAAAAAGGATTTTCTACGCCTAAATCTAATATGGTTTCTGAAGTGGAGACGTGTTTTTTTAGAAATTCTAAAGTATGTTTGAATCTTTTATTGGGAAACGTTTTTTCGTACATGTTTTTTTGATTTTGCCGCGAGGGCACGAAGGCACAAATATAGTAATAAATGTGTTTTTGGGCATTGTTTTTTAGCCCGGATGGGAATGAAAATCCCGGAGCTTTAAAATGTAGTTTTTCAAGGTGCAAAAAGCGACAGAATGAAGCTTTCTTGCACCTTAGAAAAACAAGTTTTGTAGTGAGGAATTGTAGTGTACAGCCGGATTAGCTCCTGATTGTTGTGTTCCTCACAATTTTAATATCTGTAAACAAATGCGTTGATGTTCATTCCTGCTCCTACGGATGCAAAGATTAGAACATCGCCTTTTTGTATGGATTGGTTTTCTATTTCTCCGCGAATTAACAAGTCGAAAAGAGTAGGAACGGTGGCTACACTGCTATTTCCTAGTTCATGAATGCTCATGGGCATGATATCTTTTGGAACGGGTCTGTCGTATAATTTGTAAAAACGTTGAATTATAGCTTCATCCATTTTTTCATTGGCTTGATGGATAAGGATTTTTTTTACGTCATCAATGCCTAATCCGCTTTTGTCCAAACAACTTTTCATTGCAGCAGGAACTTGGCTTAATGCAAATTCGTAGATTTTACGTCCATACATTTTTATGTAACGAATATCTGGATCTAAATCTGGGTTGTATGATTTTCCAAAGAACAAGTAATTAGCTTCATCATTTGCGTAAGTAGCACTTTCGTAAGCCAACATTCCTGTTTCATCATCAGAAGCTTCAATGATAGAAGCACCTGCGCCATCAGAATAAATCATGGAGTCTCTGTCATGCGCATCAACTACTCTGGAAAGGGTTTCAGCACCAATTACCAAACAGCGTTTTGCCATGCCGGATTTTATAAATGCATTGGCTTGAAGTACGCCTTCAATCCAGCCTGGGCACCCAAAAAGGATATCGTAAGCAACGCATTTTGGGTTCTTTATTTGTAATTTATTTTTAACACGTGTGGCTAAACTCGGAATCATATCGGATTGAGTTGTTCCAGATTTTACATCACCAAAGTTATGAGCAAAGATGATATAGTCAATCGTTTCCGGATCAATTCCTGCATTTTCTATTGCTTTTTGAGAAGCAAAAAAAGCTAAATCAGAAGAAGTGTATTGGTCTTCGGCATAACGTCTGTGTTCAATACCGGTAATTCCTTTAAATTTATTAATGACTACTTCATTAGGGTATCCAAAAGCTGTTCCGTCTTCATTCAAAAAAACATGTTCACTAAAGTCAGTATTGCTTACTTTTTTCTCAGGAATATAACTTCCTATTCCAGTTATTTTTATTTTCATCGGGTTGTTTTTCCAAAAATTCAGGCTAATTTAATAATAAATAAATTACTATACTCACAAAATTTACTATGCATGCATATAATTGTGAAATAATAATTTATTGGCAAAAATATTGATTATTTTATTACGAATTGCAAAAAACGATGCGATATTTATTTCCTAATTGTTGCAATTGATAAAATTGATATTTTGAGGAATTGTAATTCATATTTTATTTGTGTTTAAATACTATTATAAGATTGTTTCTAAGCTATGACTTTTTTTGATGAAAACATTAATTAGAAATTATACTTAGATTAAGTATACAAAAATAAAAAAGAGCCACTAACAAGTGGCTCATAAGGGAACTATTTAATGTTTATTTTTTCTAAATGTATATTTATTTCTTTTAATTTTTTATCATATTCCAGTAATAAAACATTTCCAACTTTTGCTGGTAAAACTCGAAAATCAGTATTGTTATTATCGCTTTTTAAATAAATTTTATCTTCGGATAGTTGTCCATTATCACAAATTATAGTTTTAAAAGCGCTTTTATTTTTTTCTCCTTTTAATCTTTCATAATCTATGAAACAAGCGTAGAAGCGATCATTTGTTTTGTCTAGTTGGGTGTATTCATAATCAAATGCTCCATAGGCTTTTAATGCGTGTGCGTTTAATTGAGGGCTCCCAAAATCAGATAAACTTGGAGCTCTTGATTTTCCTTTTTCAAATTCTTGAATTCCTGTAAGTTTAAAATCAGAGTTGAACTTAAAGACTACAGAATTTGTAATTGTAAGTTGTGTGACACTTGCTCCACCGCCACCACCGCCTAATATAGATAATGTTGTTAGTGCTATACCTCCAGCACTTGCGGTTCTTTTATAGAATTCTCCAATGGCATAATACTCATTGTTTTTTGTTCTTGCAATATTATGGAAATAAATGTATCCTTTGTCTTCAATGTAGTTTCCACTTACTTTTGCAATTTTAGCAACATCTTCTTTCCAACTAGTGAAATTTTCTTTTAAAGTTTTTCCTGATAAATCGACAACTTCTGTAAACAGGCCTAAACTTTTATCATCAATGATATTATCACCTTCTTTAAAATATTCCCCCATTAAAACAACATTATTGTCTTTGTCAAGGAATGCATTATTAATTAATCTGGGTTTACTGTTTTTGCTATATTCTTTTTCATATAATAAAACACCTGTATTTACATCAATAATTTTTGTCTTTAAAGTAAGTTTTCTTGATAAAAGACCTGGTTTTGATGTTTCTAGAGCAACAATTACTTTATCATTTACTTCAATAGGATTTATTGCCAACATTTCTTTTGAATCATCGGGAGAGTTATATTCCCATGATTTTCCACCATCAGTTGGGTAGTATTTTAAAGAGTATCCTATTTTCTTATTGTCTTCAAATTTGTTGAAAATGAATCCTTTATTTTCAACAGGAAATATAATATTAAAATCACCAGTTTGTTGCATGTATTGGATATAACGGATTTCTTTGCTTTCTAAAGGAATGTCAATAGTTGGTAATTGGTTTACTTTTTTATCATAGCTTAGTAGGCTTATTTTCTTTTCTTTAAAATTAGCCATTGCAAACATTATTCCTTGATTGTTAAAGCTACTTTTCATCAAAAAAGTATTTTTATTGTCAATGTATGTTTTCTTAGCAACTTCCACTAGATTTTTATCTAAAACTTGAATTGCAAACTCACGGTCACCTTTTTTTAGTTTATCTAATTCATAGAAAAAATAATAACCATCAACATCTTTCTCTTTGTTTAGGATAGCTCCTGAATTCTTTACTTTAAAAGTATTGACTTCGTTAATTTTTTTTTCTTGTGCAAATGTCAAATTTGCCACAAAGGAGATTAAAAGTAAAGTACTGATTCTTTTCATAATTGGTTTGTATTTGATTTGTATTAATTTTTATTTAAACTCTTGAAAAAAGTATAAGCATCTTGAAATTCAGTATCGTCTTTGGATATCAATTCATTTTTTTGACAAAAATAATAACCAATTTTCCTTAGGTCTTTTAGCTCAAGATTGTTTAAAAATAACCGTATTTCATTGATGTATTTTTCTTCGGAAAAAGAGTTTATGGGACCTACATATTTTCCGAAGACATGTTTTTCTTTTAAAACGTATACTTTTTTTAATAAGTAAGCAACATAACTATTAAAGGCTTTTTTATTCAATTCATTTTTTTTATGAAGAGATAATAATTGGTATAAGGCAAAGTCTAATTTAGAGTCGTCAAAAAAGATTTTAATGCTATTTTCAGATGTTTTTTTTTGGACTAATTCTATTTCGTTTTTAGTTGTATTTGTGGTTGTGATAGTATAATTGTGAATTAGGTTTTCTATACGAAGTGGAATGTTAGGATGTGTTTTTAATGAATCTTTGTCAAATTCTAAATCATTTACACTTTCAGTAGTGTCAAACATTTTGTCTTCTTTTTCAATCCATACTTCTTTAAATGGATATTCTTCAAATGTGAAATTTTGTTTTAAATCGGTTAGATTATTAAAAAGTATACCGTCAGTCATATCCAGTTTTTTTAGAATATTTATTGAAGCCTGTTTGTTGTATTTTGTATTATTAAACATAGTGAAACCAAGTGAGTCAGCTTGGGTCTCTGCACTTCTGCTTCGTTTCATGAAATTAAATTTCAAATCCTTTAATAATAAAGTTACAGCTGACCTTCGACCATATTTTTTATTGGAGGCGGTATTTAGTTGTTGTTTGACGTCCTTAGAGTTGAATGTTTCTAGATACTCTTCGAGAGCTTTGTCATTATGTTTTAAAATATAATGTGCTAATTCATGACAGATAATAAAAGCCATTTCATCATTATTTTCAATAAGTGAGAATAGGCCTAAATTAATTGAGAATATTCCGTTCCCATAACAGGCAGCATTAGGAATGAGTGATTTGTTAATCAGGAAATAAAAATTTTTCGAATCAATTTTGGGATTTGAATGGTATACTTCGGTAAGTATTTTTTGAAGAAATCCATTAATGGTTTTGTCAAAAATAAATGTGCTGTCCTCTACATCTTTTAAAAAAGATACTTTTCTCTCTAAAAGTATTTCTTTCGCTTTCTTTCGTTGATTAGTGCCGAACTCGTTTATTTTATTATTAGTTATTTTAGTAAGGTAATTTTCCAGCGAATCAATGCTGTTAGGGGAATAACTAAATCCATAATTTTGGGCTTGGCATGTTCCAAAGTACGATAGTAATAGAAATAATAAGAGTTTTGTTTTCAAAATATACTTGTAAGAATTGTTTTGCTAATACAAGTGTAATAAAAATGCCTCGATATATCGAGGCATTTTTGTTTTTTTTAAAATTAATTCAAAAATTAGTTTTCCATGTACGCTTCAATTGGCGCACATGAACAAACTAAATTTCGATCACCGTATGCTTCATCTGCTCTACGAACGGTAGGCCAGAATTTATTTTCGGCAATGTATTCTAATGGAAATGCTGCAGCTTCACGAGTGTAAGGGAAATTCCAAGTATCAGTAGTAACCATCATTAAAGTATGTGGCGCATTTTTTAATACATTATTTGGATTATCTAAAGTAGCGGCTTCAATTTCTTTTCTGATCGCAATCATAGCATCACAAAAACGATCTAACTCTTCTAAGTTTTCACTTTCAGTAGGTTCAATCATTAAAGTTCCGGCAACTGGGAACGAAACGGTTGGAGCATGAAAACCATAATCCATCAAACGTTTAGCAATATCAGTTACTTCAATTCCTTTTTCTTTAAATGGACGGCATTCCAAAATCATTTCGTGTGCCGCACGACCCATTTCTCCAGAATACAACGTATCATAGTGACCGTTTAATTTCTCTTTAATATAGTTCGCATTTAAAATTGCATATTCAGTAGATTGTTTCAAACCTTCACCGCCAAGCATACAGATATAACCATACGATATCAAACAAACCAATGCGGAACCCCAAGGTGCGGCAGAAATAGCTGTAATAGCATTTTCTCCACCTGTTGGAATTACTGGATTTGTAGGTAAAAATGGCACAAGTTGTGGTGCAACACATATTGGTCCTACACCAGGTCCACCACCTCCATGAGGAATAGCGAATGTTTTGTGTAAGTTTAAATGACAAACATCAGCTCCAATAGTTGCAGGATTTGTTAATCCAACTTGAGCATTCATGTTGGCACCATCCATATATACTTGTCCACCGTTATCGTGGATCAATTGTGTGATTTCTTTGATTGCGCTTTCAAAAACACCGTGAGTTGATGGATATGTTACCATCAAGCAAGAAAGATTGTCTTTGTGAAGAATTGCTTTTTCACGTAAATCTTCTACATCAATATTTCCATTTTCCAATGTTTTAGTAACCACAACTTTCATTCCTGCCATAGCTGCCGAAGCTGGATTTGTTCCGTGAGCCGATGATGGAATTAAAGCAATGTTTCTTTGGTGATCTCCTCTAGATTGGTGGTACGCACGAATAACCATTAACCCGGCATATTCCCCTTGCGCACCTGAATTAGGTTGTAATGTTGTTCCGGAAAAACCAGTAATGACATTTAATTGTTGTTCTAATTTAGCCAGCATTTCTTGGTATCCTTGCGCTTGATCTAATGGAGCAAACGGGTGAATGTTATTCCATTGTGCCATGCTTAAAGGCAACATTTCTGAAGCTGCATTTAGTTTCATAGTACAAGATCCCAATGAAATCATTGAATGATTCAATGCTAAATCTTTTCTTTCCAGCATTTTGATGTAACGCATCAAAGCGGTTTCTGAATGGTGTTTATTGAAAACATCGTGTTGTAAGAACGTTGATGTTCTGTTTACGTTTTCTGGGAAATGATTGGTTTCTGATAAACTGTCAATTGTAGTTGCCTGAGTACCTTTTGCGGAAGCGAAAACAGCAATAATTTTATTTAAATCACCAATACTTGTAGTTTCGTTTAAAGAAATTGAAATCGTATTTTCGTCGATGTAATAAAAGTTGATTTCGTTTTGTTCAGCAATCGCTTTTACTTTTTGTGCATTAGCCTTGATAACAATTGTGTCAAAGAAAGCAGTATTGGTTTGTTGTAAACCTAATTTTTCTAATTCATTTGCCAATGTTGCTGCCGAAGCATGTACTTTATTGGCAATATATTGCAATCCTTTTGGACCATGATATACAGCATACATTCCTGCCATAACTGACAATAGAACTTGTGCTGTACAAATATTTGAAGTTGCTTTATCACGTTTAATGTGTTGCTCACGTGTTTGTAATGCCATACGCAAGGCACGATTTCCATCCGTATCAACTGTTACACCGATGATTCTTCCTGGCATACTTCTTTTGTATTCTTCTTTTGTGGCAAAATAAGCAGCGTGTGGGCCACCGTAACCTAACGGAATTCCGAAACGTTGTGTAGTTCCAAGAACTACTGCAGCACCCATTTCTCCTGGAGGAGTCAGTTTTGCCAAACTTAAAATATCTGCAGCAACGGCTACTTTTATTTCGTTTTTAGCTGCTTTAGCGATAAAAGCGGTATAATCATGAACTTGTCCAAATTTCCCTGGATATTGAAGGATTGCTCCAAAATATTCCGATGAAAAATCGAATGTTTCATAGTTTCCAACTACTAATTCAACCCCGATTGGAGTAGAGCGTGTTTGTAAAACTGATAAAGTTTGTGGTAATATTTCCTCAGAAACGAAGAATTTATTGATGTTGTTTTTCTTTTGATCGCGTGAACGAACGTCAAAAAGTAACGCCATTGCTTCAGCAGCAGCAGTTCCTTCGTCTAATAAAGAGGCATTAGCGATTTCCATTCCGGTTAATTCGATAACCATCGTTTGAAAATTCAAAATCGCTTCTAAACGACCTTGTGCGATTTCAGCTTGATACGGTGTGTAAGCGGTATACCATCCCGGGTTTTCAAATACATTTCTTTGGATTACTGCTGGGATAATTGCGGCATTGTACCCTAAACCAATGTACGATTGAAAAACTTTATTTTTATTCCCTAATTTTTGAATGTGATTTGCAAACTCATATTCAGTCATTGCAGGTTCCAAGTCCAAATCAGATTTTAAACGAATATCACTTGGGATAGTTTCATGGATCACTTGGTCAAGTGTTGCTGCCCCAATTGTCTTCAACATATGTTCTAGATCATTTTCTCTTGGGCCAATGTGTCTTAATGCAAAAGCGTCTGTTTTCATTATATATAAAATGGGTTGTGTGTTTCTTGTTTTAAAAGGCTGTAAAAATAAATATTAATCTGCTATTAAAAGACTTTTTTAACTTGATTTTCTGTGAATTTTTCAACTAAAAGCCATTCTTGTTAACACTTTGATTAATTTTGTCTAATGAGGTTTTTGAAACTAATATTCGATTTTTATATTAATAGTAGCATCCACGTGGGTTTGTCTTGTTATGCCTTGGTTAGAATGACGCAACATATGTTCCACATTCCAGTAGATGAGCCAGTTGCTAACTTTGCTTTTTTTGGAACAATTGTAGGATATAATTTTGTAAAATATGATGCGCTGGCCAGAGTTCAAAGATTGCAAATGCGTAAGCAGTTAAAAACGATTGCTTTATTTAGCTTTTTTGCTCTTTTTTTAGTCGGATATTATTTTTTTAAGCTGCAAAGGATAACCCAAATAGTCGCATTAGTTTTCTTGAGTGTTACATTATTGTACACACTTTCCTTTTTTCCAAATAAGAAAAATGCCAGAAATTGGGCTGGTGTTAAAATTTATATTGTAGCATTGTGTTGGGTTGGAGTGACATTGGCTTTGCCAGTTTTGAATGCTCATGTTTCAATTACATCCGATTTCTATTTAAAATGCATACAGCGCTTTATCTTGATTTTTGTATTGGTACTTATTTTTGAAATTATTGATTTGGCAAAAGACGATCCGCATTTAAAAACCGTGCCGCAGCAAATAGGAGTGAAGCGCACTAAAATAGTAGGGTTGTTGCTTTTACTTCCGTTTTATTTTTTAGAATTTTTTAAAAGTAATTTTGACAAAAACCAATTGATTATCAACTTGATTTTAGTGATGATCATTTCGTTTTTTATTCTTTTTGCCAATGAAAAAAGGGCAAAATATTACACTTCCTTTTGGGTAGAAAGCGTGCCGATTGTTTGGTGGTTATTGCTTCTCATTTTCTGATAAAGCTTTCAGTGTCTTATTTCTTTCGATAATAAAATTAATCATGTGATTTTTCAAAAATAGTAAATCAAATAATTCTCCAAAAAAACCATAAGGGACTTCGTAATATAATTTATCCTTCACTATAGTAACTCCGTCTTTTTCATTAAATATATGTTCATGTCGGAATGATTTGAATTTTCCTTCCTCCATTTCATCGACAAAATAGTCGTAAAAGCTCATTGCTGTGATTCGGCTTTTATGAGTCAAATAAATACCAAAATGTTTGCCTCGCCAAGTGACAGTTTCTTTGTAATTGATTAAGCCGGAAGTGATTCCGTCGATTGCAGTTTCTTTTGTAAAATCAGCAGATTTTTGATGTGCATCAACATTTCTGGATAAATCAAAAACAGTTTGTATTGGGGCGTTTATTTTTGTTAAGACCTTAATAGTTGTCATCATGTTTAGATTTTTAGTTTGTCTTAAATGATAATTTTAGAATTAACAGAAAAAGAAGTTGTATTTAAATTCCTGATAAAAGCTAATTGTTTTAATGTAATTTTGATTTATTCAACTTAAAATCAAATAGTTAATTATTCAAAAGTAATATAAAAAAGTATTTTAATTTAAAATTAACTGACATTTTTTTTTAAAAAAACCGAAGCTTTCACTCCGGTTTCTAATGATCTAAAAATCTAATTGTTCAAGAATCTAAACCAATCCCGCTCTTCTTAATAGCGCTTCCGGTTTTGGTTCTTGTCCTCTAAAACGTTTGTACAAAATCATAGGATGCTCTGTTCCGCCTTTAGAAAGTACGTTTTCTTTGAATTTTGTAGCTACTTCTTTATTGAAAATACCTTTTTCCTGAAAATATTCAAAAGCATCAGCATCCAGAACTTCAGCCCATTTATAACTGTAATACCCTGAAGAATAGCCGCCTTGAAAAATATGGGAGAAAGAGGTGCTCATCGCATTTTCTTTTACTTCAGGATACAATTGTGTGGTTGCAAACTGTTCGGTTTCAAAAGCTTTGATGTCTTTGATATTGGAAGGGTCTTGAGCATGCCATCCCATATCCAATAATCCAAAACTCAATTGGCGCATCGTTGCAATTCCTTCTTGGAAACTGGCACTTTCTTTAATTTTATGCACTAATTCCATCGGAATCATTTCGCCAGTTTGATAATGATACGCAAACAAAGCCAAAGCTTCCGGTTCGTAACACCAGTTTTCTAAAATCTGGCTTGGTAATTCTACAAAATCCCAATATACACTTGTTCCGGATAAACTTGGGTATGTCGTGTTTGCCAACATTCCGTGCAATGCATGACCAAATTCATGAAACAAAGTCGTTACTTCGTTAAAAGTTAATAATGATGGTTTTGTTTCGGTAGGTTTCGTAAAATTGCACACAATTGAAATATGCGGTCTTTCGTTGATTTCCTTTTTGATGTATTGCGATTTAAAAGACGTCATCCAAGCACCGTTTCTTTTGCCTTTTCTTGGAAAGAAATCAGCATAAAAAACAGCAACCAGTTGGTTATCCTCGTCTTTTACTTCGTATGTTTTTACTTCCTCATGGTATTTATCTACTTCGAAAATTTCTTCGAAAGTGATTCCGTATAATTTTTGCGCTACTGCAAAAGCACCGTCCAGAACTTTCTCTAATTGAAAATAGGGCTTTAATATTTCATCATCTAAATTGAATAATTGTTGCTTCAATTTCTCCGAATAATATGCGCCATCCCATTTCTCTAGTTGTTCGATTCCGTGAAGTTCTTTTGCGAAAGCTGTCAATTGTGCAAATTCTTTCAAAGCTGCCGGTTTCGCTTTTTCCAATAAATCATTCGAAAATGTTTTCACTTTCTCCGGACTTTCTGCCATTCGTTCTTCAAGTACAAAATGAGCATGAGTGGCATAACCTAAAACCTGAGCTCGGTCAAAACGTAATTTTGCAATTTTAAGCACAATTTCCTGATTGTCAAATTCATTGTTTTGAAAACCTTTGGCACCAAAAGCGATTGCCATTTTCTTGCGCAATTCACGATTATCAGCATAGGTTACAAACGGAACATAACTTGGATAATCCAGCGTGAAAATCCAACCTTCTTTTTCTTGGCTTTTAGCCAAAGAATGAGCGGCTTCGATAGTTCCTTCCGGTAAACCGGCTAAATCAGATTCATTTGTAATATGCAATTGATACGCTTGTGTTTCGGCCAAAACATTTTCGCCAAACTGCAAACTCAATTTCGATAATTCTTTGTCTATTTCTCGCAATTGATTCTTTTTGTCTTCTGGCAAATTCGCTCCGTTTCTGGAGAAGCTTTTGTATTTTTTATCCAAAAGTGTGGTTTGTTCTGGATTTAAATTCAGTTTTTCTCGTTGCTCATAAACCGTTTTTACTCGGGCGAATAAATCAGGGTTAAGACGAACATCATTTCCAAATTCAGATAATAAAGGAGAAACTTCCTGAGCGATTTTTTGAATTTCATCATTCGTCTCCGCTGAATTCAAGTTGAAAAAGATACTTGAAATTCTATCCAAAACATCTCCGCTGAATGCTAATGCTTCAATGGTGTTTTCGAAAGTAGGCTGTATGGGATTTCTAACAATAGCATCGATTTCGGCTTTTGCCAATTCGATTCCTTTTTGAAAAGCAGGAAGAAAATCTTCGTTTTTAATTTTCGAAAAAGGTGCAGTATTATACTTTGTATTGAAATGGTGTGTTAAGATGCTCATTTGTATTTTTTAATAAAAAATAATTCGATGTTTAAAGATAACAAATGTACGGATTTAATAAAAAAAATGAAGTTGATAAAGCAATTGATTTATTTCAAAATCCCGTTGCTGATTGTGTTATTTAAATGTTATTTATTTCGTTTCACAGTAATAAAGCCCTAAATTGTAAAAAAAGATTGGTTTCTGAAGAAACAAATCAAAGTAAGAAATAAATATTCAAAGAAAACATGAACTATCAAATTACAATAAATAGCGCAAATACTGTAGACGAAATTGAAACCTATTGGACAAATGATGATTATATTAAACTGCTTGAAAAATTCGATTATCCGGATGCTTCGGATGCGGATGCTTCCAGTTTAAGAGAATTATTATTTATGGCGATTTCTGATTTTGAACCCAAAGAGGCAGCCGTAATCGTATTAGAATATAAATTATCAGAACATTTAAACGAAGGGCAAATTCACCAAATTTCTAATGATATGTTTTTGGATAAAGTGTGTGAAGAATATCCGGAGATCGGTTTGCATTCGACTTTATTTCATATCAATCAATTGCTTTTTAAAGCCTATAACGGTAAATTTCCTAATGCGAAAGCAACAATTATAACGGCAACAATTGCATCATTAGAAAGTGAAAATGAGATGCAGTTGACCAAAGAGAATGTGCTTAAATTATTGAGCAAAGGATTGTCTGACAGTAATCTGATCAAACGATTGTTTGATCACGCAATGAATGAAAATGCTCCTTTTCCGGAAGCTGAGGATGTTTTGTGGGATTTAACAACTGTGGATAATCTGAATTATACCATTACCACCTCTGAGTATTGGCTGAATAAAGAAGATATAATTGCTTCGGAATTTGAAGGAGTTTTAGAAATAGCAGTAGATGTGGAATAAATGATTCGAAATTTTAAATAAAAAAAGCTCCATTATAGACTGCACCCAAAAAGTTAGACAAATTTATAATTAATTTTGATAATAATGAGCTCGATATTTTATCGGGCTCATTTTGTTTAAATTTGATTTAATTCTTTCGTTGTTATAATAGA
>NZ_JASCRU010000017.1:0-60148 GCF_030010285.1 Flavobacterium sp. XS2P24 | reverse complement strand
AGTCTACAAGACTCTTCACTCCCAAAATTTGCTGTAAAATTGAATAGATTCATCGCTCTTTTTTTATCAAATATAAGCCTTTTATTTAATTATGGGTAATTGCGGACAATCAAAAAATAAATAAAGACATGAAATTTTTTATAGACACAGCAAATTTAAAAGACATAAAAGAAGCTAATGATTTAGGAATTCTGGACGGTGTAACCACAAATCCATCGCTAATGGCGAAAGAAGGAATTACCGGTGCAGATAATATTATTGCTCATTATGTGAAAATATGCGAACTGGTTGACGATGATGTTAGTGCCGAAGTAATTTCGACAGATTTTGCAGGTATGGTTGCCGAAGGTGAAAAACTGGCTGCTTTACATCCTCAAATCGTGGTAAAAATACCCATGATTAAAGACGGAATAAAAGCCATAAAATACTTTTCGAATAAAGGAATCAGAACCAATTGCACCTTGGTATTTTCAGCAGGACAAGCTTTACTTGCAGCCAAAGCCGGCGCTACTTATGTTTCGCCCTTCATAGGAAGATTAGATGATATTTCTACAGATGGAATGGCATTGATTGCCGAAATCAAGCTGATTTATGATAATTACGGATATGAAACACAAATTTTGGCGGCATCCGTTCGTCACGTCATGCACATTTTGAATTGTGCTAAAATTGGCGCCGATGTCATAACCGGACCATTGAGCGCTATTGAAGGTTTACTAAAACATCCGCTTACAGATAGTGGTTTAGCCACTTTCTTAGCCGATTATAATAAAGGAAACAGTTAATAATTTAAATTTTATTTGGGACTGCACTTTGCCATTTTAAGAGTAGTTTGCATTTATAAAACTATTCTGAAAATCATTGAAGTTGTAGTCAATCAAAGAATTAAAGAATAGTTTTTTCAGGATTAATTATAAAAAAAGGAAGCCTCAATTAAGAGACTTCCTTTTTTAGTTTATGATTATAAAGAATGACTTATAGGTTTAAAACAAAATCATTCAAGAGTTTTGCATCGTATTTTTCTTTATCAAAAGTATAAAGATAAGATCCTTTTCTGGAGGACATCATATCTTTTTCCTCGAGTTTTATCAGAATATCTAGTGAGTTTATTTTGCTGATGAAGTTTCTTTTATCCAATTCTTTACTAAGAATCGCTTCGTACAATTCCAACAATTGACGCATAGTAAATTTCTCCGGTAAAAGTTCAAATCCAACAGGCTTGATAGACGTTCTATAACGCAATCTTCTTATGGCATGTCTTAACATCGTGTCGTGGTCAAAAATCAATTTTGGAGCATTCGCAACGCTAAACCATTGTGGATGATAGTTTTGAATTAATTCTGCATTATGGTTTTCAATATTGATTAATGCAAAATAAGCAACAGAAATAGTTCTTTCTACAGGATCACGGTCAATCTCACTATAGGCATGCAATTGTTCCATGTAAATATCCTGAAGACCGGTGTAGGAATCCAGTATTCTGATGGCAGCGCTATCTAATACTTCATCTTTCTTAAGAAATCCACCTATTAAAGACCACTTGCCTTTTTCAGGTTCAAAATCTCTTTTAATCAAAAGTATTTTTAATCCTTCGCTATCAAAACCAAAAATGATACAATCCACTGCCAGTAAAACTTTATCAGCAGAACTATAACTATTTAACATAATGTGTTTTTTATTGTAAATATATAAACTTCTATAAAGGATTCATAATTTATTAATGTTGATTTCACACTTAGTACATCAAAACCCTGTAATCCAATTTTTTTCGTTTACTAAACCGCTGTATATTATTCCGCACATTTTATCTTATAGAGACTGGTTTCCTCAACTGATAATAGTAAAACTTCTAACCAGCAAATTAACCCATTTTTTTCTTGTATTTCAATCGATTGCGATGAATATTCGCCATTTATTGACCCGAAAATTAGTTTTTCATAAAAAACAATACGCCAAAATGAAGACTTTTTTTACAATATCACTCTGATTTTCAAATTAAAACTGATTTAAAAGGCAATTATTCCGCTGTTTTATAAAATAATTTTCACGGCAATTTATTGTAGAAATGTTTGTTTTTTCACATAAAGTGTAAATTTTACACAAATTAACTCCAAAAATAGATGTATTTTTTACAAAAACATAATTTTAAAATGTTGATTTTACACTTAATTTAAAAAATGCATTTTTTTTCCTCCTTTTTTTATCATATTAATTTGTTTTTGTGCTTTTTTTTTAATTAAATTTACAAATGTAAAACACACACTTATAATTAACCTAAATAATAACCGAATGAAAACAAACCACCGATTATTTCTTTATTGTAATTTTTTATTACCAAAAAAAGAATGGCTTCTAGCAATAATAGTTATGCTAATGGCAACTATTAATGTTTCAGCTCAAAATACTCAAATTGTTACCGGAATTGTTACCTCAGCAAAAGACAAAATGCCTGCGCCAGGAGTAAATATTTTAATCAAAGGAACTAATACAGTAACCACAAGTGATCTTGACGGGCAATATTCCATAAAAGCTGCACCAAGTGACATCCTTGTATTTTCATATATAAGTTATGCAAGTCAAGAAATTGCAGTGGGTACTAAAACACAAATTAACGTAGCTCTAAAAGATGATCTTACTGCACTTGACGAAGTTGTTGTAATTGGATACGGAACACAAAAGAAATCAGACCTTTCTGGATCAGTTGGAGTTGTCAACATGGAATCTGCTAAAAAAACAGTGACATACGATGCTGCAAAAATGCTTCAAGGACAAGTTGCAGGGGTAACCGTGCAATCCTCTGGAGAACCGGGCGGATTTGTAAATATTAAAATTAGAGGTTTGAACTCTTTTAGCAATAACAACCCACTTTTTGTAATAGACGGAATGATTGTAGACTCACCGTTTGATTTTGCTCCGGGAGATATCGAATCTATGCAAGTACTTAAAGATGCCTCCTCGGCTGCTATTTACGGAGTTCGTGGTGCTAATGGTGTAGTAATAATTACAACCAAAAAAGGAAAAGCCGGAAAACTGAATATCAAATATAAATCCCTTGTTGGTTTTCAAAATGTAGCTAAAACTTGGAATGTAACGGATAGATTGGGGTATCAAAACATAACCAGCGCGGCAGAATTGAATGCTGGATTAAACGTTGCTCCAGGAAATGATCCTAACAACAGCAGTTACATTAATGATGTAAACACAAATTGGCAAGATGCCGCTTATCAAACTGGAATTATAGAAAATCATTCTTTAGCATTTAATGGTGGTACAGAGGATTTAGCCTATAATATGAATATGGATTATTTCAAAAATAGCAGTTATATCAAATCTCCTCAAGATTATGAAAGACTATCTATGAATTTGAATTTGAATGGTAAAAAAGGAAAATTTAAATACGGAACTAAAATAGGATTCACACAATCTGACAAAGAAAACTTTAACAGTTATGTAGGTGAAACTGCTATCGCAGCTTTATTAGGCGCTATTCCTACCATGCCAGTATATGATGAAAACAGATTAGGCGGATACGGAGGTACTGATAATTTAACTCAAAGAGCAATCTCACTTAACATTATTGGATTTAATAATTTAATCACGAACAACGGAAAAAGAAACCGTTTCATTGGTAATATTTGGGGAGAATATGAAATCGTAAAAGGATTAAAATATAAACTAGACGCCAGTTTTGATCGATTAGATTACTTAAATAGAAAATTTGTTCCGCAAAGTGACTTAGGATGGTATTATATTACAACAAAAGAAGAAGCTTCTCTAGATGTATCAACTGGTAATGAGACTAAAACTTTCCTTAACAACCTACTAACCTACTCATTAGACATCAACAAACATAAATTTGATGCTTTAGCGGGTTGGGTTCAAGAAAGAAAAGACTATTACAATCACTGGTCAAGAGGTGTAGGATATGATTTTGGAGAAATTAGCAAATTACAATATGCTGATGATAATAGCACTGGTGAGTCTGAGACTGCTATTACAGGAACTTCATACATAAGCCGTATCAATTACTCATTTGATGATCGTTATTTGTTTCAAGCCAACTTTAGACAAGACAAATCGTCTCTTTTTAGTGAAAATTACAACACTACCAATGCGTACTCTTTCTCAGGAGCTTGGAAATTAAGCAACGAAAAATTCATTCACTTACCTGAATGGGTAAACACAATCAAACTAAGAGGTAGTTATGGTAAATTAGGGAACAACACAATTCCGGCCTATTTCTTTGCTACAACAATCAATAGTTTTGCAGGTTACAATTTCAATAACGAATTGGCTCCAGGAACAACAGTTGTCGCTTCTTTAGATCCAAATGTAAGATGGGAAGATAATAAAACAACCGATGTAGCAGTTGAGCTTGGATTGTTTAATAATGCTTTACAGTTTACAGCAGAGTATTTTGTAAAAAACTCTTCTAATTTATTAGTGGGTGTTCCTTTACCTTTTTCTACAGGTGCTTTCCCTGCAAGTATTACAACAAATGCTGGTGCAATGAGAAACAAAGGATTTGAATTTTCTGCATCCTACAACAACAATAACAATGCCTTCAAATACAGCATATCTGCTAATTTAGGAACATTGAAAAATGAAGTATTGCAAATTGGTATCAACGGAAATCCAATCTATGGCGCTGCTTCAAAAACAGAAGTTGGCCGCTCTATGGGTGAAATTTATGCCTACGAGACAGATGGGATTTTCCAAAATGCTGCTGAACTTGCTGCTGCTCCTACGCAAACTAATGCTGGAGTTGGAGATATTAAATTCAAAGACATCAATGGAGACGGAATGATTAGTGATCTTGACAGAACCTTTCAAGGAGTTACAATTCCAAAATACAGTTACGGGATGAACTTAAGCGGTTCTTACAAAAACTGGGATATCTCAATGTTTTGGCAAGGTGCAGGAGGAAACAAAGTTTTCAATAGCATATATCGTAATTTAATGTCGGGTCAATATGGTAACCACAGCACTGATATGCTTAATTACTGGACACCTACAAATACAAATACTGATATTCCTCGTCCAATTATTGGTGACCCGAATGCCAACGGAAGAGATTCGAACCGATTCATCGAAGATGGAGATTACATAAAACTACAAACTATGGAAATTGGATATGAAATCCCAGTTCCGACTACCAGTTTTATTCAAAAAGCAAAATTGTTTGTAAACGGGCAAAATCTATTAATTATCAGTAAATACAGAGGAAGCGATCCTGATTTTAATAGCAACGACGGATCATTCTCTAGAGGATATGACGGAGGTTCTTTCCCTAATCCTAGAACGATTTCTTTAGGACTTGAAGTGAATTTTTAAAATTAGCAAACCAATTAAAACGAATCAAAATGAAATATAAAATATTTAATTATCTGGCTGGTTTCTTATCACTTGCAGTGGTAACGACAAGTTGTGTCAACGATGAAGATTTAATTCAACTTGACCCTAATAATGACGCTGCTGATTCATTCTGGAAAACAGATGAGGACGCAATAAAAGGAGTAAATGCAGCTTATGGCAGCTTATTGACTGATGGTACTTATATGCGAAGCACTCCTTTATTGTTAGACTTAAAAGGAGATGACACCAGAAGTAACAGTCCATGGGATGCAATGTACAATGTAGGTCGTTTCAACTCAAATGTTTCAAATTCTGCTATTTATGGCTGGGCTTACGAAACGTATTATCAAGGTATTTATCGCGCTAATCAAGTACTTACAAACGTACCTAATATAAATATTACTGATACCGCGCTTAAAAACAGAATTCTTGGTCAGGCTTATTTCTTAAGAGGATTGTATTTGTTTCATGCTGTAAACATGTTTCAAAACGTACCGCTTCCTACTGAAATTGCTGCTTTCTATCCACAAAAGACAAACCAAGAAGGTTGGGCACAAGTTATTGCAGATTTTAAAGCTGCCGCAGAATTACTTCCTCCTTCCTACTCTAATATTAATGATAAAGGGCGCGCCACTAAAGGAGCTGCCTTAGGATATTTAGGGAAAGCGTACTTGTTTACCAAAGATTTTCCAAATGCTAAAATCGCATTCAAACAAGTTATTGATTTAGGTGTATATTCTTTAGTCGCTAATTACCGTGATAACTTTACTGACACAAACGAAAACAATTCAGAGTCATTATTTGAAGTACAATTCAGCAGAGATGCTGGTGGAGTTGATTTAGGTTGGGGTGGTGCTCCGGCTTCTGGATGGGGAAAAACATCGGCAAGAGCTATTACTTACGGACCAAGAGCTTTTGGATGGACAGACGTACAGCCAACAAGGACATTATTTAATGAATACCATGATGAAAAAACTACTGCAAACACGACAGACCCACGTTTAGACGCTACTATTTTTTATAACAAACCAGGTGGAATGCAACTTTACGGACAAAACTTCGCTACTTTTTACGCAGGTAATCCAGGAGATTTGAATGACTTGTTTTGCAGAAAATACCAAAATTCTGATGGGAATTATGCAAACGAATTCGACTGGCGTTCTGGTATTAACGAACGTTTATTGAGATATGCGGATGTATTGTTAATGTATGCTGAATGTTTAAATGAAACTGGTGATACTCCGGGAGCTTATACTTATATTCAAATGGTAAGAAGCAGAGTTGGCTTACCTAATTTAGCTACAGCAAAACCAGGACTAAGCCAAGCTGCAATGAGAGAGCAAATTGGACATGAAAGATTCTTAGAATTCCCGCTAGAAGGACACCGTTTTGATGATATTCGTCGTTGGGGATGGTTACAAGATCCTGCAAAATTAGCTTGGTTGAAAACAAGAGATGTTGAATTCAACTCTTATGCAACAGGAAGAGAATTTTTCCCAATACCACAATTGGAAATGGATAACAATCCAGGAACAATTCAAAACAGTGGCTACTAATATTTATTTGATTTAGTTAGAATTTTAATATCATGTAGTAAGCTTACTAAAAGCTTACTACATGATATTATAACTTAAAAACAACATGAAAAAAATCCTATTAATCTTATTTATTTTTACTTTTTGTACTCAAGTTATTGTTGCACAAAAAGAAACAACAGTACTTACTTTAAAAAATAGTAATGATGGACCAACTATCAGCAAACACATCTACGGACATTTTGCTGAGCATTTAGGAAAATGCATCTATGGTGGGTTTTTTGTTGGCGAAAAAAGTTCTATTCCAAATACAAAAGGAGTTCGTAACGATATTATTACTGCGTTAAAAGAATTAAAAATACCAAATTTAAGATGGCCCGGAGGTTGTTTTGCGGACACTTACCACTGGAAAGATGGTATTGGACCTAAAGAAGACCGACCAAGTATTGTAAACCGTTGGTGGGGAGGAACTACCGAAGACAACAGTTTTGGAACACATGATTTTTTAAATTTATGTGAAGTATTGGGTACAGAACCATACTTGGCCAGCAATGTAGGTAGTGGAACCGTTCAGGAACTGGAGCAATGGGTTCAATATGTAAACCATGACAGCGGTAGCCCAATGTCTGAACTTAGAAAAAAGAATGATCGCGAAAAACCATGGGGTGTTACTTTTTGGGGAGTAGGAAATGAAATGTGGGGATGTGGCGGAAATATGACACCGGAATATTATGCGAACCTTTACAAACAATATGCTACGTTCATGACCGATTGGTCTAATAACGATAAACTTTTCAGAATTGCTTCAGGAGCAAATGTTGCTGATTATCACTGGACCGAAGTTTTAATGCGTGATATTCCTAAAAGTTTAATTGAAGGCGTTGCGCTTCACTCCTACTCTTTTGTAAAATGGGAAAAGAAAGGGTCTTCAACTAAATTTAATGAGGAACAATATTTTGCAACCATGCAAACTGCACTTAAAATGGAAGAATTAGTGACCAAACACTCTGACATTATGGATAAATACGATCCAGAAAATAAAGTGGCACTCATTGTTGACGAATGGGGCGGATGGTATGATGTAGAAGAAGGGACAAATCCTGGATTTCTATACCAACAAAACACTATGAGAGATGCTATGATTGCGGGTACAACACTAAATATTTTTAACAATCATTCCAAAAGAGTGAAAATGGCAAACCTTGCTCAAACTGTAAACGTACTGCAAGCTGTTATTTTAACGGAGAACGAAAAAATGTTGCTAACGCCAACGTATCACGTTATGAAAATGTACACCGTACATCACGATGCACAATTATTACCAATGACCATTAATTCTCCGTCATACACACACAATGGTGAAACACTTCCTGCTTTATCCGCTTCGGCATCCAAAGATAAAAACGGACTAATTCATATTTCATTGGTAAACATTGATTCTAAAAAAGACCACAAAATAGAAATTGACATGCAGGAACTTGGAATTAAAAATGTTACCGGAACTATTCTGGCATCACCAAAATTACAAGACCACAACACATTTGATAACCCATCAAAAATCAAACCTGCCGTTTTCAAAGGTTTTGAAACAAAAAAGGGCAAACTGGAAATCACAATCCCTGCATTTACTGTAGTGGTTTTAGAAACCAAATAAAAAAACATAATAATGAAAAATTCAAAATTCCTTTCAACATTAGTTTTGTATCTGACGCCTTTCTTAATTGTTGCTTCTATTAGCAGTTGTTCTGGCGATGATCCAGCTTCAGATCCTGTAGCAACGCCAGTGCCTGTTCCGACTCCGACGCCAGCACCTACTGCTTTTGCCGGACCAACGTATTCAGACAATTACACCTCTATTTCCTCTTGGAATAGTCGTTCTCAATGGAATTTGGCAAACGTACATGATCCTTCTGTTGAAAAGTGTGGCGAATATTATTATATGTATCAAACCGATGCTTCCTATGGAAATGCGCATGAAGGACACGGTCATTTCCCATACAGACGATCCAAAGATCTTATCACTTGGGAACACATGGGATCAGCAATGACACAAGCGCCAGCTTGGGTAAAAGATTCCTTGAACAACAAAAGAGCCCGAATGGTTCCGGCTTTACCGCCTATTACAAATCCACGTTATGGGTATTGGGCACCTTACATCAAAAAAGTAGGGTCTAAATATAGAATGTATTACAGTATTGTAGTAGACGAACCAATTATTGGTGCCGATTTCACCTATTCATGGTCAGAAAGAGCCTTTATTGGACTAGCAGAATCTGATGATTTAGCAACTAATGTTTGGGTAGACAAAGGAATGGTGGTTTGCTCTGAGCCAGATGGTTTAAAACCGTATTCCTTTACAGGCACTAGAAATTGGGAAAATGCCTATTTTCAATTCAATGCTATCGATCCTACTTTTACCATTACTCCACTAGGAGAACACTATTTAATCTACGGTTCTTGGCATTCTGGTATTGCAGCATTAAAGTTAAATCCAACAACCGGAAAACCCGATCAATTAAAAACATTAAGTGATTACGGAACCCGCATTGCAAAACGAGGAAATAGCCGTTGGCAAGCTTCCGAAGGTCCAGAAATCATTTATAATGAAACGACTGGCTATTATTATTTATTTCTAGCTTATGACGAATTATCCGTTGCATATAACACGCGCGTTGCCCGTTCCAGAAATATTATGGGACCTTACCTAGGAATCAATGGAGCCGATGTTACCAATGGAGCCGATGCTTGGCCAATGCTAACACATCCTTATTCCTTTAACAACCATACCGGATGGGTTGGTTTTTCTCACTGTTCTGTCTTTCAAAATCCGGATACCAAAGAATGGTTTTACTCCTCACAAGCCCGTTTACCGGAAAATGTACCCGGGATTAATGCTTCCAATGCTTTAATGATGGGACATGTTCGCGCCATTCAATGGACGGAAGACGGCTGGCCGGTAATCGCTCCGGAGCGTTATGCAGGAGTACCTAAAACGGCTATTACCGAAACTTCATTTATAGGATCTTGGGAACAAATCACAATGAATTATCAATACAAAACGATTCAAAAATCGGTTACTATATTCTTAACCGCAGATAAAAAAGTAAGCGGCGGCGTGACAGGAACTTGGTCGTATGACAGCGCCAAAGAAGTGCTTACCGTAAATGGCAATCAATGCAAAGTCAGCGATGCTTGGGATTGGGAAGCCATTCCTAGAAAAGTGACCTTGACCTATTCTGGATTTACTACCGGTGGACAACCCGTTTGGGCTAAAAAAATAAATTAATTTTCACTAAAAATAGTTGCCTTTTTGCATCATCAAAAAAGGCAGCTATTACAAATAAAGCGACCTTTTCATTCTTTTACAGAAAAATCAAAATGAAAAATACAATTACAACCCTATTGCTTCTGGCATTTCTTTCCTCTTGTAAAACTATAAAAACAGAAAGTGTTACGGCTTCCGCCAATGATGGAAATCCGAGTCAAACCATTCAAATCAATAACCCAGTCATCAAAGACAAGTACACTGGCGACCCTGCAGCTTTGGTATATAAAGACAAAGTTTATCTCTATGCAGGTCATGATGAAGCGCCAAATGATTTCAATTTTTATAAAATGAATGAATGGCTGGTATATTCCTCATCGGATATGGTGAACTGGCAAGAACATCCTGTTCCGCTAAAAGTAACCGATTTTACTTGGGCAAAATCCGATGCTTGGGCTGCTCAAGTCATTGAACGCAACGGAAAATTCTATTGGTATGTTACTGTTGAACATGGAACGATTCCAGGAAAATCAATTGGAGTGGCTGTCGCTGACAGTCCAACAGGTCCTTTCAAAGATGCGTTAGGAAAAGCCATTATTACTAATGACATGACAACCAAAACCAATATTAGTTGGGACGATATTGACCCAACTGTTATGATAGACAATGATGGTCAAGCCTACTTATTCTGGGGAAATACTGTTTGTCATTACGCCAAATTAAAAGCAAACATGGTTGAACTTGATGGACCAATACAAACCATTTCCTTACCAAATTTCACCGAAGCCCCTTGGATTCACAAAAAAAAGGATTGGTATTACCTGTCGTATGCGTATCAGTTTCCTGAAAAAATTGCTTATGCTATGAGTAAATCCATCAACGGGCCATGGGAATACAAAGGAATTCTGAATGAAATAGCTGGAAACTCGAATACCAACCATCAATCGATTATTGAGTTCAAGGGAAAAGATTATTTCATTTATCACAATGGCGCAACTCAACCCAACGGTGGTAGTTTCAGAAGATCAGTGTGCATAGACCGTCTATATTACAATGAAGATGGAACGCTGAAACGTGTAATTATGACTACGGAAGGTATTCAAAAATAAGCACATTACAGGAAATGGCTTTAAACACAAACGATTAATAAAACCATTTAAACTTATATTTCCTTAAGTGGTTTAAAAATTTGAACCGTATAAGATGAAATTAAAAACAGTTCAAAAAATACACAATATCAAAAACTTATATTTTCTTAAATGACTTATATGGTTTAAAAAATAAAAAAATTAGCATGAAATTATATCAAAAAATACAACCATTACTTCTCTTACTAATCATGACGGCTTCCGCTTGGGCGCAAGACATTACCGTTCATGATCCCGTAATGATCAAGCAAAAAGACACGTACTATTTATACTGCACCGGAAAAGGAATCAGCGTTTTTAGTTCCAAAGATTTAAAAAACTGGCAGCCGGAACCCGCTATTTTCAAAGAAAAACCGGTTTGGGTAGATAAAGTAGTGCCAAATTTTGACAACCATATTTGGGCGCCGGATGTTTCTTTTCACAACAATACCTATTATTTGTATTATTCGGTTTCTGCTTTCGCAAAAAATACTTCGGCAATCGCATTAGCAACCAATACTACATTGGACCCAAAAGACCCGGCATATAAATGGATCGATCACGGAATTGTCATTCAATCAGTACCAAATCGTGATTTATGGAATGCCATAGATCCCAATTTGACTTTTGATGACAACAACACGCCTTGGTTGGCATTTGGTTCTTTTTGGAATGGTTTGAAAATGGTAAAATTAAATCCCGATTTAAAATCAGTAGCACAACCAGAAGAATGGTCTACCATTTCAAAACGCAAAAGAACTTTCGAATTAGCGGATACTGATCCGGGAGATGGCGCACTTGAAGCTCCGTTTATTTTCAAAAAGAACGGGTATTATTATCAATTCCTTTCTTGGGATTTGTGTTGCCGAGGTGAAAAAAGCACCTACAAAGTAGTTGTTGGAAGATCTAAAACTATTACCGGTCCTTATGTGGATAAAGACGGAAAATTATTAAATGAAGGCGGCGGAACACTTCTTATTCAAGGAGACGAAAACTATTACGGAGCTGGACACAACAGCGCTTATACTTTTGACGGGAAAGATTATATCATTTTTCATGCGTATGATTCCAAGCAAAACGGAAGACCTGTTTTAAAAATAAAGCAATTACAATGGGATACTGATTTATGGCCTGTTGTAGCACCACTGAATTAAAAACAGATTAACACTAGGCAAAATGACCTTTATAAAAAGAACAATACTAGCTCTTTCGATTCTAATGACCGTTTGCGGACAAGCACAACAACGTTTAAAAAAATCGAATTCACCCAAAAAATTAGGTTACAGCATAACTCCTGTAAACATTCAAAATGTCAAGGTTACAGATGGTTTTTGGTTGCCTATCATCAAGAAAGTACAAGAAAAAACCATCGAATACGCTATCCACAAATGTGAAGAAGAAGGCCGCATGGACAACTTTTTAATTGCAGGTGGTAAAATGGAAGGAACCGTAAAAGGTCAAATGCCTTTTGACGATACCGATGTCTATAAAATTATCGAAGGCGCTTCGAATACTTTGATTAGCGAACCCAATCCAAAACTCGAAATACTATTAGATTCACTGATTAGCATTGTGAAAATTGGTCAGGAAAAAGACGGTTATTTAACCACTTGGAGAACCATCAATCCAGCCAAACCACCTGCTCCTTGGGTTCCTGTGATTGAAGGAAAGCGTTGGGAATCACTTCAAATCAGTCATGAATTGTACAATTCCGGTCATCTGATTGAAGCGGCTGTAGTACATTACGAAGCTACTGGAAAGAAAAACTTCTTAGACATTGCCATCAAAAATGCAGATATGCTGGTGCGCACTTTTGGCGACAGAGCAGATCAAGTTCATGGTGTTCCCGGACATCAAATTGTAGAAACGGGTTTGGTAAAATTATACCAAGTTACCAATAACAAAGCCTATTTGAACTTGGCAAAATACTTTTTGGACAACCGTGGAAATCCAAAAAACCACACCTTATACGGCGCATACTCCCAAGATGATATTCCCGTTGTTCAACAAAAAGAAGCGGTGGGTCATGCTGTAAGAGCCGTGTATATGTATGCCGGAATGACGGATATTGCTGCTTTAGAAAATGATGCTGCTTACGGGAATGCGGTGAATCATTTGTGGACTAATATGGTCAACAAAAAAACATACATCACGGGAGGCATTGGTGCGAAACACGATGGAGAAGCCTTTGGCGAAAATTACGAATTGCCAAATCTTACCGCTTATAACGAAACGTGTGCAGCAATTGGTAATGTGTATTGGAACCATAGACTGCATAATATTTCTGGAAATTCAGATTATTTTGATGTGATTGAACGCTCTTTATACAACGGATTGATTTCTGGATTGTCATTGGACGGAAAAAAATTCTTTTATCCAAATGCATTGGAATCGGATGGTGTTTATAAATTCAATCGTGGCGAATGTACCCGTCAATCTTGGTTTGACTGTTCTTGTTGTCCAACGAATTTGATTCGGTTTATTCCTTCGATTCCGGGATTGATTTATTCTAAAAGTAAAGATGTACTTTATGTGAATTTATATGCTTCGAATACAGCGAAAATAACATTGGACAAAACCAATTTAGAAATTTCACAGCAAACCAATTATCCTTGGGACGGAAAAGTTACCCTTACTGTTTCTCCAAAAAAAGAAAGTGAATTTACTATAAAATTACGCATTCCAAGTTGGGCGAGAAATCAGGTTTTACCCGGAGATTTATATAGCTATGCGACTACCTCAACTGCAAAAACAACCGTTGCTATAAACGGAAAAGCATTTGCATACCAAGAAGACAAAGGATACATCACCATTACCCGAAAATGGAAAAAAGGTGAAAAAATTGTCCTTGATTTCCCAATGGAAGTAAAACAAGTGGTGACCAATACAAAAGTGGAAGGCAACAAAGGGAAAGTCGCTTTGGAATACGGACCTATTGTATATGCAATTGAAGAAGCTGATAATGCTACTAATTTCGACGCGATAACCATTGGTGCAAACGATACTTTCAAAGTTAAAAAAGAAGAAAACCTTTTGGAAGGTGTAAATACAATCCAAACACAAAAATTAAAAGCCATTCCGTATTATTCCTGGTCAAACAGAGGCGTTGGAAAAATGAAAGTTTGGATTGATTACAAAGAGTAAAAAAACAAAGAGATAATAGACGAATCATTAAAGTTTAAATGCGTACACCCACAACTTTAAACTTTAAACCTTAAACCAATAAAAAATGAAACCAAATTTAATTACCAAAATCACCCTTTGTGGGCTTTTACTAAATGGCTTTTATGCCAATGCACAAAAAACGAATCTGGAAGTTAATACCGCTACTACAGTAACTAAAATTCAGCCAACAATGTACGGTGTGTTTTTTGAAGACATCAACTTTGCTGCCGATGGTGGTTTGTATGCCGAAATGATTAAAAATCGTTCGTTTGAATTTGAAGCGCCGCTTATGGGTTGGGAACAACCAAATAGTGACAAGCATTCTTTCAATACAACATCCGGAATTGCTACAACTGTCAAAGCATTGGAAAACAAAACCAATCCAAGTTTTTGCAGAGTATTAATCAATGATTCCAAAGGATTTTCGATGATTAACGAAGGATTCCGTGGCATGGGAATTAAGAAAGATGCTAAATACAATCTTTCGCTAAAAGCGGCAAATCACAACGGCGCTATCAAAAAAATCATCATTCAATTTATTGATAAAAACAAAAAAGTATTGGGCGAAACCAGTATTATCCCAACATCAAACGACTGGAAAGGCTATACTGCTCAATTTACTGCTACTCAAACCGAGGCAAAAGCACAATTGAAAATCACCTTTGAAGGAAATGGAACCATCGATTTAGACATGATTTCTTTGTTTCCAGAAGACACTTGGATGAACAGAAAAAACGGAATGCGTAAAGACATTGTGCAACTTTTGTATGATATGAAACCGGGATTTTTGAGATTTCCAGGAGGTTGTATTGTTGAAGGAAGAACTTTGGCACAACGTTACCAATGGAAAAAAACCGTGGGTGATGTGGAAAAAAGAGAAACTTTAATCAACCGTTGGAACACTGAATTCACTCACAAACCGGCACCGGATTATTTCCAGACTTTTGGATTGGGATTTTTTGAATATTTCCAACTTTCCGAAGATTTAGGCGCGCAACCTTTGCCTATTTTGAGCTGTGGAATGGCGTGTCAGTTCAATACCGGAGAATTAGTTCCAATGGAAGAATTAGATCCTTACGTTCAAGATGCTTTGGATTTAATTGAATTTGCTAATGGTGGTACAGAAACTCCTTGGGGAAGAATTCGTTCTGAAATGGGACATCCAAAACCATTTAACCTAAAATACATTGGTGTTGGAAATGAGCAATGGGGACCAGATTACATCGAAAGATATAAAGTATTTGAAAAAGCGATTAAAGCAAAATATCCAAAAATGATTATTGTTTCCGGAAGCGGACCATTTCCAGAAGGAGATTATTTTGAATACGGAATGCAAGAACTTAAAAAATTGAATGCTGAAATCGTTGATGAGCATTATTATAAAAGCCCACAATGGTTTAGAGAAAATGCTACTCGTTACGACAGTTATGATCGAAAAGGCCCTAAAATTTTCGCAGGAGAATATGCGGCTCAAAGTGTGGCTATAGCAAGTCCTGACAATAGAAACAACTGGGAATGCGCTTTCTCTGAAGCTGCTTTCATGACCGGTTTAGAAAGAAATGCCGAGGTCGTTAATTTAACTTCTTACGCACCATTGATGGCACATGAAGAAGCGTGGCAATGGACGCCAGATTTACTTTGGTTCAACAATCTGGAAGCGTATGGGTCTGCTAACTATTATGTGCAAAAATTATTTGCCACCAATAGAGGAACTGATTTAATAGCAATTACCAAAGACGGAAAACCAGTAACGGGACAAAACAATCTGTTTGCATCTGCAGTGAAAGATAGCAACTCTAAAGAAGTAATTGTAAAATTAGTAAACACATCGGCGACTGCACAAGAAGTAAATGTAGATTTAAAAGGAACCAAATTACAAGCTAAAGGAACTATAATTACCCTTACAAGTCCAAACTTACAAGACGAGAATTCATTTGCAAATCCTAAGAAAATAAGTCCTACAGAAAAGGGATTTAATTTAAAAGGGGACAAAGCACAAACGAGCCTTCCTCCCTATTCTGTTACTGTTTTGAAGTTAAAAATGAAATAATCGCAACAGAATAAATGTATATCATACGTTTGTTTTTTATTTTACTCGTAAAACGCTGTTTTAATGCGTTTTTGATAAAAATTATAATACCAAATTAAATTAAGTGTTTTTTATACACTTATAAAATAAATATATTATATTTGTAATTCTTTAAAAGATTTTGGGATGAAAAATTATGTTATAGGATTAGATTACGGAACAGATTCTGTTCGAGCGATGTTAATAGACACTGAAAATGGGCAAGAGTTAGCATCAAATGTTTGTCAATACAAGCGATGGGCAACTAAAGAATATTGTAATGCATCCGCAAATCAGTTTCGTCAGCATCCTTTAGATCATATCGAAGGATTAGAAACGACCATAAAATATGTTGTTCAAAACAGCAATATAGATCCTTCACTAATACGAAGCATTTGCATTGACACTACTGGTTCATCACCAGTACCAGTTACTAAAGATGGAATTCCTTTGGCTTTGACTGAAGGTTTTGAACACAATCCAAATGCGATGATGGTGTTGTGGAAAGATCACACTGCTATCAATGAAGCAAACGAAATTAATGAACTTGCCGTAAATTGGGGTGGAGAAAATTTCACCAAATATGTAGGTGGGATTTATTCATCAGAATGGTTTTGGGCAAAAATTCTACACATCGCAAAAGTAGATACAGCTGTAAAAGATGCCGCTTACACTTGGATGGAACATTGTGATTTGATGACGTATTTATTGATTGACAATAAAGATTTAAAAACATTCAAAAGAAGTCGTTGTGCAGCCGGTCATAAAGCCATGTGGCACGAAGACTGGAATGGATTACCACCTGAAGAATTCTTAGGTCAACTACATCCATATCTTGCCGCACTTCGCGGAAGATTATACGATGAAACCTATACATCAGACCTTGTAGCCGGAAATTTAAGTCAAGAATGGGCAACACGATTAGGACTTACAACCGATACTGTAATTGCTGTGGGAACATTCGACGCACATTCTGGAGCGGTAGGAGCAAAAATCGAAGAAAATACTTTGGTTCGTGTGATGGGGACCTCAACCTGTGATATTATTATTGATTCAAAAGAGTCAATAGGAACAAAAACCGTTCGTGGTATCTGCGGACAAGTTGATGGTTCGGTAATTCCAGGATTCATAGGTCTGGAAGCGGGACAATCTGCTTTTGGAGATTTATTGGCTTGGTACAAAGAGTTATTACTTTGGCCAACAGAACATTTATTAGCTACCTCTACCCTTTTGACAGATGTTCAAAAACAACAGTTAAAAGCAGAAATGAGTGATAATTTAATCGTTCAATTGACCGCCGAAGCAGAAAAGATTCCTTTATCCGAAAGTGTGCCAATCGCTTTAGATTGGATTAACGGAAGAAGAACTCCAGATGCTAATCAGGAAATTAAAAGCGCTATTTCTAATTTGAATTTAGGAACGAAAGCACCACATTTATTCAAATCTTTGGTAAACGCCATCTGTTTTGGTTCTAAAAAAATAGTAGATCGTTTTGAAGAAGAAGGGGTGAAAATAAACAGCGTCATCGGGATAGGTGGTGTAGCCAGAAAATCGCCTTACATCATGCAAACCTTGGCAAATGTGTTGAATAAACCAATCAAGATTGCAGCTTCAGACCAAACACCAGCGTTGGGTGCAGCAATATACGCAGCAGTTGCAGCAGGAATTTATCCGAATGTGATTGAAGCCAGCCAAAAAATGGGAAGTGATTTTGACGGTGAATATTTTCCACAATTAGACAAAGTTGCTGCCTATAATAAATTGCTTTTGGCATATGAACAACTAAGTTCTTTTGCAGATCCATCTATTAAAAAACTACACCATGAGCAGTATGTATAATGCTTTAAAACAAGAATGCTACGACGCAAACATGCAATTGAATGCATTGAATTTAGTAGTCTATACTTTTGGAAACGTGAGTGCCGTAGATAGAAAAAATGGTGTTTTTGCGATAAAACCCAGCGGTGTTCCTTACGAAGATTTGAAACCCGAAGACATTGTTATTGTAGATTTTGACAATAACATTATCGAAGGTACTATGCGTCCGTCATCGGATACAAAAACGCACGCTTATTTATATAAAAACTGGCCAAACATCGGTGGTGTAGCACACACTCACGCCACGTATTCTGTAGCTTGGGCACAGTCGCAAAGAGACATTCCAATTTTTGGAACGACTCACGCCGATCATTTAACCACTGATATTCCTTGTGCTGCGCCAATGGCAGACGCACTTATCGAAGGCAATTATGAACACAATACCGGAATTCAGATTTTGGATTGTTTCAAAGAAAAAAAACTTTCGTACGAGGAAGTGGAAATGGTTTTGATTGGAAATCACGGTCCTTTTGCTTGGGGAAAGAACGCAGCAAAAGCAGTTTACAACAGTAAAGTTCTAGAAGTAATTGCGGAAATGGCACACTTGACTTTGCAAATAAACCCGAATGCGCCAAGATTAAAAGATTCCTTAATAAAGAAACATTACGAACGCAAACACGGAAAAGATTCGTATTACGGACAATAATAGATTTTTGAATGATGATTAACGATTTTTGATTTCAGATTTTACAGCACTAGATTTCTCGTTTTATACGAGTCTAAACTTCTGAAATCAAAAATCTTAAATCATTTTATAACTCAATGTTATTTTCCAGAATAGGTAAAACAATGTTATTCAATACTATATAAAATAATAAAATAATGATAGATATATCTCAAAAAGAAGTTTGGTTTGTAGTAGGCAGCCAAGAATTGTACGGCGAAGAAACGCTAAGAAAAGTAGCCGAGCATTCGCAACATATTGCAAAAGGATTACACGCTTCGTCACATATACCAGTGAAAATTGTATATAAAGATGTTGTGAAATCTACAGCACAAATTACAAATGTATGTTTAGAGGCCAATTCGAACAAAAACTGTATTGGTATTATTGCTTGGATGCATACTTTTTCGCCAGCTAAAATGTGGATTGGCGGTTTAAATATTCTTAAAAAACCACTGTGCCATTTGCATACACAATTCAACGCTGAAATTCCATGGGCTTCTATGGATATGGATTTTATGAATTTAAATCAATCGGCTCACGGAGACAGAGAGTTTGGCTTTATCATGTCCAGAATGCGTAAAAAACGTAAAGTGGTTGTTGGACATTGGGAAGACGAACGCGTTCAAAAAAAATTAGGCATTTGGTCCAGAGTCGTTTTAGGTTGGGATGAGTTCCAAAACTTAAAAGTGGCAAGATTTGGAGACAACATGCGAGAAGTTGCAGTAACTGAAGGAGATAAAGTCGAAGCCCAAATCCGTTTTGGTTTTTCGGTAAATGGTTTCGACTCTTCAGATATTACTAAACACATTGACAAAGTTTCTGATGCTGATACGAATGCATTAGTTGCAGTATATGAAGCGTCTTATACTTTAGCTCCGGCCCTTCAAAAAGGAGGAGAAAAAAGAGATTCATTGCTTGAAGCAGCCCGAATTGAATTAGGATTAAGAGCATTTCTTGTAGAAGGAGGTTTTGGTGCTTTCACCGATACTTTCGAAAATCTGGGTTCATTAAAACAACTTCCGGGAATTGCTGTGCAACGTCTTATGGCAGATGGATACGGTTTTGGTGGAGAAGGCGACTGGAAAACTGCCGCTTTACTCCGTGCGATGAAAGTAATGAATGTAGGTCTTGAAGGAGGAGCTTCTTTCATGGAAGATTATACGTATCATTTCACGCCTCAAAAATCGTATGTTTTAGGGTCTCACATGCTAGAAATTTGTTCTTCTATAGCTGATGCAAAACCTTCTTGTGAAGTTCACCCATTAGGTATTGGAGGAAAAGAAGATCCGGTTCGTTTAGTCTTTAATGTTGCTGCAGGAAATGCTATCAATGCTTCCTTGATTGATATGGGGAACCGTTTCCGATTGATTGTAAACGAAGTGGAAGCGGTAGCGCCAATGGCCGATTTGCCTAAACTTCCTGTTGCTCGTGTATTGTGGGATTGTAAACCAAATCTTGACATTGCTGCAACTACATGGATTTTAGCAGGTGGAGCACACCATACGGTTTACAGCCAAGTTTTGACAACTGAATATATGGAAGATTTTGCCGATATTGCAGGAATAGAATTGCTTGTTATCGATGAGAAAACAACCGTTAGGGACTTTAAGGATAAAATTAATGCTAACGAAGCGTATTATCATTTGTTTCAGCACGGTCTATAATTTAAGTCTAATGTCATAAAGTCTTAATGTCCTAATGTATAGGATTGAAGTTTTAGTTAATTTTTAAACTTTCGACTTTAAGACTTTTAAAAAACTAAAAAAACGAATCATTATGAATGTATTAAAACGTTGCATTTACGGAATTTCCATAATAAGTTTGGCCAGTATGAATATTCAATGCAAAAGCGATAAAAAAGTGGAAGAAACTGTTACAGAAGCAAAAGCTACTGATGCGGTAACTATCGAAAAATCAGTTTATGGAACGACTCCAAAAGGTGAAAAAATTGACAGTTACAAACTGAAAAACCAAAAAGGAATGGAAGTGGATATTATCACTTACGGTGGAATTATCTCTTCTTTGAAAGTACCTAACAAAGCCGGAAAATCAGAAGAAGTAGTGCTTGGTTTTAATTCATTGGAACAATACATGAAACCAAATCCATATTTTGGAGCCCTTATCGGAAGATACGGAAACCGAATTGCAAAGGGAAAATTTACTTTGGACGGAAAAGAATATGCTTTGGCCATCAACAACGATCCTAATGCTTTGCACGGAGGACCAGAAGGTTTTCACAGAGTGGTTTGGACTGCCGAAGAAGCAAAATCCGGAGACAATGCTTCGCTAAAATTGAAGTATGTGAGTAAAGACATGGAAGAAGGATATCCTGGAAACCTAACTGTTTTTGTAACCTACACGTTGAACAATGACAACTCATTGGACGTGGTTTATGAAGCGACTACGGATAAGAAAACGGTGGTAAACTTAACACAACATTCTTATTTCAACTTGTCTTCTGATTTTTCTAAACCAATTTTAGATCATGAAATCACAATCGATGCAGATAAATTAGTTCCGGTTGCAGCAACACTTATTCCAACAGGAAAATTGACCGATGTAACCAATACACCTTTTGATTTCAGAAAAGCGAAAAAAGTGGGTGCACAAATCGAAGGGAAAGACGAACAATTGAAAAACGGATTGGGTTACGACCATTGCTGGGTGCTGAACAATCAAGACAAAGGAGAGCGCTTTGCGGCCTCGGCTTATGATGCAGGAAGCGGAAGATTATTGGAAGTATACACCGACCAACCGGGAATACAGTTCTATTCCGGTAACTTCTTAGACGGTACTTTACCCATGAGAAATGGCGGAACGTATGCTCGCAGAACTGGTTTTTGTCTAGAAACACAACACTATCCAGATTCTCCAAATCAAAAAGATTTTCCAACTACGGTCTTGAATCCAGGTGAGAATTACAAAACAAAAACAAGCTTTAAATTCTCTGTTAAATAACAATACACTAACTAATTATAGATTAGTTTCTATTCCCATAAATAAGTTGAATGGTTTGGTTTAAATATGGAACTAGTTAGTAACCCCGAAAGTAAAACTTTCGGGGTTTTTTATGCTTGTTTATTTCGTTTTTGGTATTATTTGTCATTTCGACGAAGGAGAAATCACATTAGTTGCTCTCGTTATGTGATTTCTCCTTCGTCGAAATGACAAAACAGCTAATTTTTATTCATAAAATGTAGCTTGGTATTAGTAACGGATAGTCATATATAATGAAATTTCAGAATCAAATTTTGGATTTTTAGATGTACAACTAGCTATATGTATTTTTGACAATTATATTAGTTTCTCAAATAATTTTCTCAAAATTCATTACCACAAAACTATCCACTCTGGGTTTTCAAAAACTACATAGATTAATGTATATTTAGCAATAATATCCTATTTTTACCCCACTTAATAAAACTAGCGAATTAAAATGCCAACATTAAACTGGATTGGAAAAGAAAAAGTAATCAACCATCATCAAGATGTACCTTATAAAATACTAGAACCACAATACGGTTTTGCTGATGGTGTAGAACAGTCCGAACCCAACAATAGTGGTAATAAAATCATTCACGGAGACAACCTCGAAGCGTTAAAAAGCTTATTGCCAGAATATGAAGGCAAAATAAAGTGTATCTACATTGACCCACCCTACAACACCGGAAATGAGAGTTGGGTGTATAATGACAACGTAAACCACCCAAAAATCAAGAAATGGTTGGGTGAGGTAGTAGGCAAAGACGGTGAAGATTTGACCCGCCATGATAAATGGTTGTGTATGATGTATCCAAGATTAAAACTTTTGCACAAACTCTTGGCAAAGGATGGTGCTATTTTTATAAGTATTGATGATAACGAACAGGCACATTTGAAATTGCTTTGTGATGAGATTTTTGGCGCGAATAATTTTCTGGCTAATGTTATTTGGCAACATACAATTCAAGCTAAAAATGATGTAAAAACTGTTTCTTTACAACATAATTACACATTAATTTATAAAAAAGCAACATTTGAAATAGGTAAAATAGATAGAACTGAAGAACATAATGTTGCATATTCTAATCCAGATGATGATCCTAAAGGTTTATGGCGTACAGGTGATTTCAGAAGCCCAAATCTTCGTTTGAATTTAAAGTATGATATTAAAACCCCTTCTGGTAATTTAATTTCTCCTCCCGAAAAGGGTTGGAGATGGGATAAAAATTCAGTTTTAGAAAAAATCAAAACTGGTGAAATTATTTTTAATAAAGAAGAAACAAAAATTACTCGGAAAATATACTTGGAAAATCAAACTGGAAGAGTTCCTGAAAGTATTTGGTTTGGTAATGATGTTGAAACAACGAGAGATGCTAATCGTTTATTAAAAACTTTATTTCAATCGGAAATCCCATTTAATACCCCAAAACCAACAAAATTAATTGAAAGAATTATTCAGCTTTCTGCAAATGAAAATGATATAATCCTTGACAGTTTCGCAGGTTCCGGAACAACAGCACACGCCGTGTTAAACTTAAACAAGCAAGACGGCGGTAACAGAAAGTTCATCTTGATAGAAATGGAAGACTATGCCAATACCATTACTGCCGAAAGAGTAAAACGAGTAATCAAGGGGTATGGCGAAGACAAAAAAGCAGTAGAAGGTACAGGCGGTGGTTTCAATTATTACCAACTAGGAGAACCTTTGTTTCTCGAAGAGGATATTTTGAATGAAGCTGTGGGTATCGAAAATATCCTGAAATACATTTGGTATTCTGAAACAAGAACAGCATTTGCAAATCATACTAGTGGGAGTTCTGGCTCCCTCCCCTTTGGAGAGGGTTGGGGTGAGGAAGCAAACTATAGAATAGGTTCAAAAGATCAAACGGATTATTATTTTTATTATTTGATTGATGGACAAACTACGGTAGATTATGATTTTATGGCCAAGATAAAGCACAAAGCCAGTCAATACATTATTTATGCTGATAACTGTTTACTCGAAAAGGATTTTATGATGAAACATCATATTATTTTCAAGAAAATACCGAGAGATATAACAAGATTTTAGACTACAGTATTTGAATTATGGAAGAAGGATTAAGCAAATTTATATTATATACGGCACCGAGCGGAGCAGTTAGAGTAGATGTTTTTTTAGAGGGTGAGACGGTTTGGCTCACTCAAAAGTCTATGGGACTGCTTTTTGACACAACGCCACAAAATGTAACAATCCATTTAAAAAATATATATGAATCGGGCGAAATAGACCAAGGGGCAACTTGTAAAGAAATTTTACAAGTTCAAAAAGAAGGTGAAAGAGAGGTGGCAAGAACTCAAAAATATTACAACCTTGATGCAATAATTTCGGTTGGTTATAGAGTAAATTCTACCAAAGCCACACAGTTTAGGATTTGGGCTACAAATACCTTAAAAGAATATATCATAAAAGGATTTGTACTTGATGATGAAAGACTTAAACAAGGGCAAACACTTTTTGGGAAAGACTATTTCAAAGAGTTATTGCAAAGAGTTCGTTCCATCCGTGCCAGTGAAAGAAGAATATACCAACAAGTAACTGATATATTTGCGGAGTGTTCGATTGATTATGATAAGAATGCCGAAATAACAAAAGGCTTTTATGCTATGGTTCAAAATAAATTCCATTTTGCGATAACAGGCAAAACAGCAGCTGAAATTATATCTAAAACAGCAGACAGCAAAAAGGAAAATATGGGATTAACCTCATGGAAAAATGCACCTTCTGGACGAATACTAAAATCAGATGTTATTGTTGCTAAGAATTATTTGCAAGAAAAAGAAATCAAGCAATTAGAGCGTACAGTAACTGGTTATTTTGACTACATTGAGGGATTGATAGAGAGAGAAAACACTTTTACAATGCAAGGGTTAGCTACTAGTGTTAACAAATTCCTTACTTTCAACGATTATAAAGTTTTAGAAGGAAAAGGTAAAATGAAAAAAATAACCGCTGATAAAAAAGCGATAAAAGAATATGAAACATTTAATAAAACCCAAAAAATAATTTCTGACTTCGACAAAGTGGTTAAAGGCTTGAAAAAAGGGAATAAATAAAAAATAAAGCACAAGACAAATGGAGTTAAAATCCTATCAACAACAAGTAATTAACGATTTAGATATTTTTTTAGAATACCTTCAAAAATATCCTACTCCTGCCCTTGCTTTTAAAAATTATTGGGAAAATAAAGTAGGTGCTTACGAATTAAAATTAGACGGCACTTATAGTGGAATGACCCCATACAAAGACAATATCCTAAAAACTCCGCATGTAGCAATAAAAGTCCCTACCGCTGGGGGAAAAACATTTATTGCCTGTAATGCCATAAATTCTATTTTCAGCACCTATGATAGCAGTCGCCCAAAAGCGGTTGTTTGGTTAGTTCCCTGGAGTAATTTATTACAACAAACAGCTAATAATCTATCTGACCCAACACATCCTTATCGTCAAAAATTGAATACTTTGTTCAACCATAGTGTTGAAGTATATGAAAAGGAATCACTGTTGCAAGGAGCTAATTTCAACCCTACTTCAGTATCGGAGCAGTTGAATATTTTTGTATTCAATTTCAGTAGTTTACGAATTAATTCCAAGAAAAAAGACGACCGCAAAATATACCAACAAAACGGAGCATTAGAAGCTTTTAGAGATACAGTTGTAGAACAAAATTTAGTTTTACCAGACACAGACGAAAGTGCTTTAATAAACATAATCCGGAGCTTAAACCCATTGGTTATTGTCGATGAAAGTCACAATGCCGAAAGTGATTTGAGTGTAGAAATGTTGCAAAACCTAAATCCATCCTTTGTGTTGGATTTAACAGCTACGCCAAAAAAGAACAGTAACATTGTGAGTTATGTGAATGCAATTGAGCTAAAAAAAGAGCACATGGTAAAACTTCCTGTTATTGTTTACAACCATAGCCGTAAAGAAGAAGTAATCAATAGTGCTTTACATTTACAACGACAGTTAGAACAATTAGCCATTCAGGAAAGTTTAGAGGGAGGTAAGAAAATAAGACCTATTATTTTATTTCAAGCGCAATCGAATATAAAAGGGAGCGACAATACCACTTATCAAAGGATTAAGGAAAAACTAATTGAGTTAAAAATTCCCGAAGAACAAATTAAAATCAAAGTTAGTGGTTTAGATGAATTGAAAGGAATTGATTTAATGGATGAAAATTGTCCTGTTCGATATATCATAACTATTAATGCTTTAAAAGAAGGTTGGGATTGTCCATTTGCCTATATTCTAGCATCATTAGCCGATAAATCATCGGCAGTTGAAGTAGAGCAAATTTTAGGTAGAGTTTTAAGACAGCCTTATGTATTAAAACATAAAGAACCTTTATTGAATTTGTCATTTGTATTAACGGCTTCCGCTAAATTCAATGAAACATTAGACAATATTGTAAAAGGATTACAAGATGCAGGGTTTAGTAATAAAGACTATTATGCTGAAGAAATTATCAGTGAAGAAATTTCAATTCCAATAACAGACAAAGAAGCTTTAAACCAGGAATTGTTTGGAAGTTCAGACGATGTTCAAACTAACAATCAATTTGATGATAGTGATATTACAAACATCAATGTTAATGCAATACCATTTGATCCAGCAGAGAAAGATTTCACACCTATTGCAAACACAACCATTACTCAAATTACACAAAAAGCAATTGAGGAAGGAAAAGCTTTTGAAACAAGATTAACCCAAGATACTGGAGACAGTAGTGAATATCTTTTAAGAGAGATGGGAAAAGAACCAAAACGATACAAAATTGTAGAACACTTTCATCAAGTCGCTGAAAATATTGCATTACCTCAATTCTATAAAAAATTAGAAGAAAACATATTAAATCAAGAATTAGTTTTTGAAGAATTAAGTCAAGGAGAAGTTTTCTTAAACAGAGACCAGTTGTTAAGCACCTTCAAACTTTCCACTAAAAACACTGAAATAGATTTTAATAGTGTTAGTGCAGATGTAGTAAAAGTAGATTATGATGAAAAGCGAAAAGATGCCGTAATTTCTAAATTTAGCGTTCAAGCCAAAAAACTACTTGTTGATACCATCGTTGCCAAACCAAAAGAGAAGCAAGTCAAAGATATTACCAGTATCATGGTAAACAAAATTGGCAACATGACTCCAATAGCGGAGCAAGAAATCAAAAAATACATTGAACGCATCTTTAGTGATTTTTCAACCGAAGAAATTATTGATGCCGTAAATAATGAATACAATTACATTTATAAAATAAAAGCTAAAATTCTAGAATTAGCTAATCAACATGCTAAAGAAGAGTTCAAAAAACTATTAGACACTAATAAAATTATTGTTAAGCCAAGTTTTAAATTTAAGGATTCTTTAGTTCACAGTAAAGAGGGAGCAATGATTAATAAATCTCTTTATGAACGTGAAGGCATTATGAATAATTTTGAACAAAGTCTAATAATGGATGTAGCATCATTAGACAATGTTTTATTTTGGCACAGAAACTCTGAGAGTAAGGATAAAGGATTTTATCTCAACGGTTTCAGTAACAACCATTATCCTGATTTTATACTTTACACCCAAAAAGGAAACATCATACTGGTTGAAACTAAAGGAGATTTTCTTGATAATGATGATAGTAAGGCAAAAAACATTTTAGGTAAAAAATGGGCTGAAAAATCAGGAGACAACTATAAATACTTTATGGTATATGAAAGTAAAAATGTAGAAGCTTGCTATACCGCTAAGAATTTTTTAGATATAATTAGGGCTTTATAAGCTTTTGTTAATACAATACATATTACGCTAAAAATTTTAAATCAATATATTGCGCTGTTATAATAAAACACAAAAAATAAACTTTGATTTTGAATAATTATAAAACCACACATTATTAAACATTAATTTATGGTTTGTTACATCATTTTTCATTAATATTAGTATTTTTGTAAAAATAACCTTCAAGCAAAAAGGCATTATACATCTAAAAATAAATGAATTACAAAGATTTTTTTTCAAATCTAGGATTTAACTTCAAATCTGATTTGGAGAATAGAATAATGGAATTTGAACAAAAAGAAAATTTATCTAAAAAACTGAAAAATTCTGTTCTTTTTTATAAAAGTCCTAACAATACAAATACTTCATTTTATCTCATTACAACTGAATTAAATTCTACTGAAATTGAAGACATTAGAAAATATATTTGGAATAAAAATGATGCAGATTTAATTTTTTATTACCCAGGTCAGGATGCTAAATTAGTAATGTTTTATGCTAAATATTCTCCTAAAATAAGTAATGAAGAAAGCAAATTAGATACTTTTTCAACCTCTGAAAAGGATTTAGAAAAAATTGAGCAAATAAAACTTTGGAAATTTGATAGTGGAGTATTTTGGTTAAATTACTCTAAATTCATTACTAAAGCTAAATATAAAGGAATTGATAAAGAGTTAGTTAATACTTTAAATGCTTTAAGAGATCAACTTAACGTTATACTGTCAAAATTAATTCTAGATAAAACAGAATGTAATAAGACTGTTCAAGCGTTAATAGACAGAACTTTATATATTAAGTATTTAGAAGATAAACACATCATAAACTCTCGTTTCTACGATTATTATTTTAAAGATGCTTCACTTAATTATCAAAAAATATTAGAGAATCATTCTGACGCAGATGTAAATAAATTATTTAAAATTATTCATGAAATCTTCAATAATAATCTATTTGAGCAACCTACAATTGATGATAAGTATTTAACTAATGAAATTCGCAGCTTAATAGCCACTTCATTTAAAGCAAACACTAATTCAGGACAATTAAGATTATTTGATTTTCAATTTGATGTCTTGCCTGTTGAATTTATAAGTTACATTTATGAAGTTTTCTTATCTGAAAAACAAAAAGAAAACGGCATTTATTATACTCCAAAAAAATTAGCTCAATTAATTGTAGATGAAGTAATAAATGAAGACAGAATAGGTTCGATTTTAGATCCTTCAAGTGGGTCAGGAATGTTTCTTATTGTTGCTTATCAAAGACTTTTAGAAATTGCAAGAAAGCTAAATCAAGAACCCTCCGATAGTATTAGTAAAATTAAATTTAGAACAAAACTTTTAACTGAAAATATTTTTGGTATAGAAAAAGAATTAACAGCCCAACGCTTTACTATTTTTTCACTCTCCCTACAAATATTTGAAGGAATTAATCCAGTAGATATTAAAGAATTTATAGCTAATGAATTAAGCAAAAAAGGTAAGGTAGATTTATTTTCAGATTTTTCTTTTTTTGAAAATATAAAACATGCCAACAGTCTTAGTGCATTAGAAAAAGCTTTTGATAACAAACATTTTTCATATTTGGTAGGAAACCCTCCATTTTTTGAAATCCCTAATACAGATGAATATAAGGATGAAATTTCATTTTTAAATTCTTATGAAGTTAATTTAAATAATAAAGAAAAAAAACTAATAGCAAAAAATATTGTTGGTAGGTATCAAATATCTCAATGTTTCTTTCTTAAAATAAAAGATTGGAGTAATGAAAACACTAGGTTTGGCTTTGTGTCTAATAGTTCTAATTTTTATAATGATAAATCTGAAAAATTTCAGGAATATTTTTACTCTAATTATGGGATTGAAAAAATCTATGAGCTTTCAAGAGTTAAAAAAATCTTGTTTGAAAAAGCAAATGAGAGCGTTGTAGCAATAATTTTTACTAATAACATAAAAAATGTTACTATTGAGTATTACCCCGTAGATTTAGGCTTGTTTTCTGAAAAACCATTTGAATTATTGATAATTCAAGAAGACAAATCGGTCCAAATTTCACAAGAAGATATTTTGAAGAATAAAATCAGATTGAGGGACTATTTAGTTGGTAATGAATTTGATAGACAATTAATATCAAAAATTACTGATAATTCTTTCAAAATAAACCATTTGGCTTTGAAGGATAACAAAGGGAAAGTTGAAGTCCACAGCGGTTTTAAAATTTGGGCTGAAGATGCTAGAAAAAAAGAATATGGGATAGAAAAGAAAATATGGTCAAAAATTTCAAAACAAGAACGCGAGAGACTTCGTTTTAGTTTTTATTCAAAATATTTCAGTAAGACACAATCACAAGAACATACTCTGCCTTATATAGAATATAAAGAATTAAGTAAATTTAAAATTAAAGGTATTACCTCCTTTATTAGTAACATAACTAATTTTGATAGACCTCGTCACAATATTTATGGAGGGGAGAAAATTCTATTATCAAGGTTTGGCGGTATTACGGCTGTTTTTTCAAATAATTATTTATTTTTTAATACCGATATATTAACTCTTAGGTTAAAGAATAATGATTTAATACATCTAACTATCGCTCTTCTTAACTCACATTTGGCCTCCTATTTTTTACAAATGTATTTAAAAAAAAGAGTAGATGGAAAGTTTTCAAAAATTGGAGTTTCAGACATTAAACAGGTTCCTATCCCAAAAGATTTAGACCATAATTTAGCAACTCAAATATCTCAAATTAGTAAAGACTTATCAGAAGGTAAATTTGAATTCTCAGAAAAAGAAATTGAATTAAACGAACTCATATATGAATTATATGAATTGACCTTTTGGGAGAAGCAAAGAGTAAAAGATTATTTTTTATCAAAAGAGAAAATAGGCAGAAAGAGAAATAAATTAGAAATCTATAAAGATACTTTAAAAGATGTGTTAAGGTTTTATCTCAAAAACTCCATTAAGATTGAAGAAACTCCAACAGATTTTAATTTAATCGTAGTGAAAATATCTTTAAATAGTAATTCAGATACCCCGAAAGCGGACGCAACAAAAAAGTTTATTTTAAATGAAGTTTTTGAAAATAATCCAAATGGTAATTTTTTAGCAAGCCAAGAAAAAATCTTTGGTGAAGATTGTGTATATATAATTAAAGAAGATATAAATACAAATTGGTCAGAAACAAAGGCTTTTGAGGACGGACAAGATATTTTAAAACATATTATACCTAGTGAGGATGGAGAGAGAATACATTAAAATATCAATACCATCCCCATTTTCAAATTACACATCTGTTTTAAAAGAATTAGATGATGAATTTTGGAAAAACTGGATATTTTATCATTTACTAACTTTTTATCAAAATTATGATAGCAAAGAGTTGAAGGAAAAAATTGAAACTGAAAGAAAAAAATCACACCCAAGAGTAGAAAGAGAAATAGCAAAATATATAAGACTTAAACTAAACGCCAATAGAGAATTTGGATATAACTTTAAAGCATTCGGCGAAAACACAAATGATGAAGATGTAGAAGGCAATTATGACATTACAATCCACAGTACTAATTGGAGAAGTAAAGATTTTTATTTTGAATGCAAAAATTTAGATAACAGCCAAGATTTAGTAAATAAATATGTTTGTTATCATAAAGGTCACTCTATTTATGACGGTGGTATCTTGAGATATTTCAACGGAAAATATGCTCAAGAATTAAATTTTGGTGGGATGATTGGATTTATTCTAGAAGGAGACACCTTAAACATAAAAAATAAAATAGCCAAAAAACTAACTGAAAACTTAATAACTACTCCGCAAGGCGATTTATTAAAAATTTTAGATAACTCTATTAACCAAAATAATTTTAGTTTTGACAGCTTCCATAAAAGGCTTGATAATGAATTTATTATTCATCATCTATTATTCAACTTTTCTCAATCAAGTAAAATAGTGTAAAATATTTAAAACACTTTAAAATATTAAAGGTCAGAAAAAGCTGATCACCCTTTTGGCCACCCTTTAAAAGCAAAAACCTCGTAATCAAACGATTAAGAGGTTTTTAAGTACCCGTAACAGTTGAGTTGTCGAATCTTTTCATTGAAGATTTGAAGAAATTGTCTCACGCTTATAAATTGTTGACGAAGGACAAAACCCCTTAAATACTATGGTCGTTCTGACCAATTAAAAAAACATTTACCCAAACTATTTACAAATTACTACAATCAATTATGATTGTGAATAAATATTTTATGTCCGAGGGAACTTTTCCAACTTTCCGACATATTTATTATAAAATAACATATCACAAAGGGAATTTAAGCAGTTCACTAATAGATATGATGCGTTTAATCAAGAACAAAATGCAACAAAATGAATACTTAACAGTAAAAGAAATTAGCATCAAATATGAAATGGGTGCTAGAAATGTTAGAAAAATAATTAGCAAACTAACAGAGACTTGTAGCGAAGCTACACTTTACAAAAATAAAAATGGAGAATGGCAAGTACATCATTTGCTAGTTCCAAAGTTTAAACCTCAACGAACTAGAAAGAATAAATACTATGCACTAAGCATTGACCCATGTACTGATTATTCAGTAGCTGACATTGATATAGTGATGAGGTTTGCCTATCAGCAAATGGGGAATGATATACTAGAGATTAATTATGTAGTGGAGCAAAAGAAAAGCAATAATCGTAATCACTTACATTGTTTCGTTAAATGCTCAAACAAGAAAAAACTACTCGATTGCTTTAAACTTGGATTTAGTAGAATTAGTTATCACGAAAGTGTGATTTATGACCTAAATGGTTGGAAGGACTACATAATGAAAGACGGTAGTCAGATAATAACATTAAAAAATTAAATTAAACATGATAGAAATAAACGATTTTAGATACAATCCTATCCTTCGTAGGATGTTAGTAAATTACTGTATTAGAACTTATGAAGAGGATGCAATTTTAGATGATTGGCATTTAATACAGGAATACAATCTTTTGAAAAAAAATAACGAACTCCTTTTTCTTTTTGATGAGGAGTATTTAATAAATTATCTAAAAGATGGAAACGATAACAACTGATGATAAAATTAGATTGAAACAAATGCAAATACAGGTAGAGAATGAACCTCAGCGAAAACAAGAGTTACAAAAACAGTTACAGAAATTGCAATTGGAAAAAGAGATTGAGGGAATACGCAAAAGGATAGAGCAATTAGGGTAGCAATACCCACCCCTCCCTGCATAATTCGAAATGTTTTAGGTCTCGTTACCTATAACTCCTTTTCAGCACCCACTTACTGAAATACTAGGTATTGGAATAGGCAAAAGAAATATTTTCTCAGATTTTTTCGGTACTTATTGTTCTTTTTGGTAAGGAACTGCTCCGTTATTTATTCTATCGTCTATTTGTATAAACAGTGTTTTAGAACTAAAAAATGAGCATTCCATCGAAGGGATGCGTGAAGTGTTTTACAAAATAAGAATCCTCACATTATTGTGAGGATTCTTGTTTTTATAGCTATCTAGGCTACTAATTTTTTTATTTTTTGAACCGTACCACTAGATTTTCCTGTTAGTTTCATGGTATTGCGAACTGACTGACCTTGCTTTAAAAACTTTACAATATCCGAATGCTCAGCAATAAGTTGTTTGGGTTCTTTCTCAGAACCTACCTTGCGACCAAGTACGCCACCATCACGAATAAACTTATCACGACCAGAGTTTAGACGTTCTTTAATCATGGACAATTCTAAACTTGCGAAAGTTGATGCAATACTAAGCATTGTTTGAACCATACCGTTAATTTCTCCCGATGGTAGAAGTGTATGAAGCTTGAAATTATCAATAATAATATTGATTTTGTTTTCATTGCATTTTTCCAAGAAAAGAGCGAATGATGAGATTTTACGTGAAATACGTGAAATTTCGATGGCGATTATATGTTGTACACCATTTTTAATAGCATAATCCAAAATCTCAGCATTTACCTCATCATTTTTAGTTCCTGATTTGTAATAAGTAAACTCTTTGACGATTTGATACTGATTTCCATAATTAGAAATAAGTTCCTGAGACTGACGGGTTACATCTTGACGGTTTTCGTTAGTTGAACATCTGCTGATAATGATTGCTTTTTCCATATTCCAAAAGTCCAGGTATTTCGGGACATGACAAAATAAATCAAAGATTATTTTCGATACATTTAATTGTATCATTGCAATTCAATTATAGATATATTTTGATACAGTTGAGGTTTTGATACGTTCAAATTATAATAAGGAACAGTTAAGTACTTTTAACAATGAATAACTTATTTAAGAAACATCTCTAATATTAAGTAAACATTAGATTCTTTGTATGATACATTATATTTTTTCGCATTTGTTACAATATGACTTCTTATAAATGTTCCGAAAATTTCATGTCCATTCTTTAAAAAAGTTCCATCAGGTGTGCGAAAGCCATTGGGTGTGCTTAAGCCTACAATATTAAAATCCTCATTTCAAGGCAATCTCAACCAGTCCCATGCTTTAGGACTTGGATATCTTACCCAACTTGTTGAATTGTTACTTTTCATTTCATGCTGAGTACTCCATTCTGGAACTTCGGTAGCAAAAAGTAATTTATCTTCATATTCTAAGTTTATCAATATCGCATCAATAGTCATTCGAATCTGTATTAATTATTGTTTGGCAAATTTGTGTTAAAATTAATACTAAATCATTTGAAATTCAATAGATAGATTAATACTTTATCTAAAAAAATTAAGAACAGACTATTATAAAAGGAATTATTTTGAATTAGGAATGCCTATTCCTTGAAAGAATTCTTCTAAACTAATGTCTAGCAACCTACAAATTTTTATTAACGTTTTTAGTTCAAAGTTAGCTCCGCTTTCTAATCGCCAATAGGCGGAACGGCTCATGCCTAACTCGAATGCGATATGTTCGTAGTTTGAGTATCCTTTAGCTTTTCTCAAAAACTTTAGCCGTTCCGCAATAGCTTTTAGCTCTTCAAAATTGGTTATTTGGCTTGAATTTTCCATAAACCAAATCTCAATATTTTGTCTTTTTTGTGGTACTCTATAATATAGTGTACTACATTATAGATTTTTTTATATTTTTGTCAGGATTTTAAACTAATTAAAAAAATTAAAATGAAACAAGCCTTGAAAATTATAGGAATTATGTCGTTTGCCATATTTCTTTTTGTAGCAATTGTATTAACAAAATTCAAAAACAGTATTGATGATGATTTTAATAAAGACCATCCAAAAACACAAAACATTGAAGAATTAAAAGCATGGGCGCAAAAAGAAATCGTTCAAGATTATTGCGAAAGATATGCGAAGGTCAAAAACATCAATAATGAAACTAATCAACAACGAGAACTAAGTCGTGTTGAGAATAGTAGATTTGAATATGTACCGCAAAAAATTCGCAATGTAATTGAAGAAAACGACTTACCTGATAGTTATGCTGATGAATTATATCATTACGTTGATGATGAAATAAATAAATGTCAGTAAAATTTAAAATAGACGATTCTATTTTTAAATGATGTTTTTTACAAAAAAACAAATAATTTAACACTAAATTAAATCAAATTTTATGAAAAAAAATCTATTAATTGCATCGGTAGTTTTATTAACCATGTCAATGTTTATAGGGTGTTCAAATGATTCAAATGATTCAAATGACGATGCCAACAATTCCTCAAAATCGTCATTAAGCTTTACACTAAATAATGCACAATACGAGCATGATTCCGCAATTTCTGAAATGTATTGGGAAAAAAGTACTACTACAACTACGAGTGTCAATGAGTTTAAAATAGTCACATCCCCAAAAATAAAAGGAGTTCCTTGTGATTTTTTAGAAATACTTGTTTTGAGAATTAGAACGACTGATAATGTATTAGTTGCAAATAAAACTTACGATTTATACACAGATAACATAGCTGCATATTTACCGCTAAATGACCCAGCTCTCTGCTATAAAGAAGTAAATTTATGGAGCAAAAGTGGAACATCAGGTAAAGTAAAAATAACAAGTTTTGACGGAACGATTTTAAAAGGAGAATTTAGCATAAGTAATTTAACCAATGACAATGGATTACCATTAGGTTACTGTAATGGTACTAAAATAGTAGAGAAAATATTCAATATTACGAATGGTACATTTACTGCAATTCCATAATTTTTTTTAGTACTGATAATAAAGCCACAGGATTCTGTGGCTTTTATATTTACACACATGTCTAATTAAAGATTTTAGTTGCATTATTCGAAATAAATTCGTAACTTCGTAACAAGTTGCTTAAAAAGCCATAAACTGACTCTTAAATCAGCTCTTTTTAAACAATTTACTCAGAACCGCATGAGGACAGTTCAAACTGTTTAGACGATAACTTTCAATTCCCACTTTGTATTTCAAAAAGTGGTTTCAGCAAAACACAAAATTTTCAATAGGCATTTATGTCTATTTCGCTATTGGTCTCATTTCGCTCGAAATGGAGATTCTATACGTACAGTTTATCTAAATCAGTTTATGAGACTTATTTAGACATGGTCTTGCTGTGACCAAAAATAAAGAGAATTCCACCGTCAAAATAAAAAATTGGAAAATGACGACTGAGAAACGAAGTGTTAAGTATAACTGAATGCAAAAAAAAATTAAACAAAAAAGGAATAGAATATACTGATAATGAAATAGAAATTATCAGAAACACACTCTACAAATTAGCAGAGGTGTGCCGTAATCAAATTAACAATAAAAATACAGAAAAATAAAATGGAAAACATAAACGTAATAATTTACAGTCGTGTAAGCACTGACGAACAAGCACAAAAAGGATTTAGTCTTGACTACCAAGAACAAACATTGATGAGCCATTGCGAAAGAATGGGATACAATCTAGTTAAGTCATATAGAGAAGACCACTCAGCTAAAAACTTCAAGAGACCCGAATGGACAAACTTGAAAACATACGCAAAAGCTAACAAGAAAGCAATTCATAAAGTATTATTTGTCAAGTGGGATAGATTCTCACGTAACACAGAACAAGCTTTAACAGTCTTGCGAGAGTTCGATTCAATGGGAATTGAATTGAATGCTACGGAGCAGTATTTAGATATGTCCAATTCAGACAACAAAATGGTACTTTCAATTTATCTAACAGCTGGAGAGGTCGAAAGAGATAAAATTTCAAGCCGAACGATTAGCGGAACATACCAAGCAAAGAAAGAGGGTTATTTTACAGGAAAAGCACCGTATGGATATGACAACTTTCGAGATGAATCCAAAAAATCAACATTGAAACCAAACCAATTTTCTTTTTTCGTTAAAAAAGCATTTGTTGAGGTTGCAATGAATATTGAATCAGTTGAAACGATTCGCAAGAAACTCAAACAAGAAGGAATGAAGCTTGAAAAAAGTGCTTTTAGCGAGTTGCTTAAAAACGTAGTATACATAGGTAAGATTAAAGTTCCTGAATTCAAAAAGGAATCCGCAATGGAGGTAAAAGGCAAACATGAAGCTTTGATAGACTTGGACACATTCAACAAAGTACAAGCTATCTTCAAAGGTAAAAGATGGCACGGAACAAAACCAGCACACAAAAACCTAGACTTTCCACTACGTGATTTTCTAACGTGCGAGGTTTGCGGTCACCAAATTACAGGTAGTCACTCAAAGGGCAGAAGCAAAAAATATCCTTATTACCATTGTAGAAATAAGTGTGAAACTAGAGTTTCAGTCGATGAAGCTCATAACAGAATAGGAAGCATTCTTTTCAACTTACAAATAAATGAAAATATTAAAGATTTGTTCTCAGATATTTTAAAGGATTCTGAATCTCAAATAAACGGAGATAGAACCATTCAACTTCAAAACAAAATTGAACTTCAAAAGGTTTTAAAATCCAAAATCGAAGATACAGAAGACTTACTTTTAAGCAAGGACATCAATAAAGAAAGATTCAATAGTATCATTGAACGTATCAACGGACAGCTTAATGACGTCAATAATGAAATCGAAATACTTAGCAAGAGAACGGATTCAATCAAAACATACGTTGATTCAGGACTAGAGTTACTCACAAACTTAGATATAATGTTTGCTAATGGCGATTATGATGGAAAAAGAATAGTAGCGGGTTCAATATTTACTCAAAAGCTGATTTTCGGAAATGATGATTGTCGAACCGCTAAAGTGAATGAGGTCATCGAGGTTTTGACTAGGAATAGCAAGGGTTCGGAAGGTTATAAAAAAAGAAAAGCCGTCATTTCTGACAGCTTTTCCGCTTACGTACCCGGAGCCGGAGTCGAACCGGCACGGTTTCCCACAGGTGTTTGAGACCAGCGCGTCTACCAATTCCGCCATCCGGGCTTAGCTAGACATGAAATAACAACAGTCATTTCAACGCAATAAAAGATGTGATTGTGTTTAAATCAACCATCAATTCCTTTAACACGGTGCAAATGTAAAAAATAATATTAAATGTTCTACTAAAAATACTTAATTTTTTCCTTTCAGAGTTGAATAAATTTTATAAATTTGCACCTCGGTAAAACGAAACACACTAACTAACTACACCCGAGGCAAATACAAACATAAGGCTTTAACAGAATGACAAAGCCGAACTGTATGGAGCGCAGCGGAATAAAAACAACAAATTAATGTCACACCTAGAACCAGAAGCTAAAATTTTTGCTTGTTCACAAAGTGTCTATCTTGCAGAAAAAATAGCAGAGCAATACGGAATCCCATTAGGGAAAGTCACCATGTCAAAATACAGCGACGGTGAATTTCAGCCTTCATATGAAGAGTCTATCAGAGGATTACGCGTTTTTATTGTTTGTTCGACTTTTCCAAATGCAGATAATTTGATGGAATTGTTATTAATGATTGACGCTGCAAAACGTGCTTCGGCAAGACATATAACTGCAGTAATTCCTTATTTTGGATGGGCAAGACAAGACAGAAAAGACAAGCCTAGAGTTCCGATAGGAGCAAAATTGACAGCGAAATTATTAGAAAGCGCTGGGGCAACACGAGTAATGACAATGGACTTGCATGCCGATCAAATTCAAGGATTCTTTGAAAAACCGGTGGATCATCTTTTTGCTTCAACTATCTTTTTACCTTATGTAGAAAGTTTAGGTTTAGACAATTTGACTATTGCATCACCTGATATGGGAGGTTCTAAAAGAGCTTACGCCTATTCTAAATTTTTAAATTCAGATGTGGTTATCTGCTACAAACAGAGAAAAGCTGCTAATGTGATTGACACCATGGAATTAATTGGTGAGGTTAAAGGTAGAAATGTAATCTTAGTAGATGACATGATTGATACCGGAGGCACTTTGGCGAAAGCCGCCGATTTAATGATAGAAAAAGGAGCTTTGAGCGTAAGAGCAATTTGTACCCACGCTATTTTATCTGGCGAGGCTTACGAAAAAATTGAAAACTCAAAATTGAGCGAATTAATAGTTACCGATTCTATTCCGTTGAAGAAAGAATCAAACAAAATAAGAGTGTTGAGTTGTGCGCCTCTTTTTGCTGAAGTTATGCACATGGTGCACCACAACAATTCCATTAGTGGAAAGTTTATAATGTAAGACACAAGTCTTAAAGTTATAAAGTCATGCCGATAGCCAAAAGCTGGAAGCCAAACAAGTAATATTATTTAATAACTATATTTTTTTTACAATGAAATCGATTACAATTAAAGGATCAGAAAGAGAAAGCGTGGGTAAAGTAGCAACTAAAGCCCTACGTAATGCTGGATTGGTTCCTTGCGTATTATACGGAGGAAATCAGGCAGTTCATTTCTCAGCAGAAGTTATGGCTTTCAAAAACTTGGTTTACACTCCAAACGCTCACACAGTTGAGATCGATCTTGGAAAAGGAAAATCATTTAACGCTATTTTACAAGACATTCAGGTTCACCCGGTGTCTGACAAGATTTTACATATTGACTTCTTTCAAATTTTTGATGACAAAGAAATCACTATGGAAGTTCCAGTAAAAATCGTTGGTAACTCTAAAGGAGTTATGGCAGGTGGAGATTTACGTTTGAACAACCGTAAATTAAGAGTAAAAGCATTACCGAAAAATCTTCCAGATTTCGTTGAAGCTGACATTACACCACTTGACATGGGTAACAAATTATACGTTACTAAAGTACCTACTCCAAACTTCAAAATCATGCACCCAGACAATACAGTTATTTGTCAAGTGAAGATTTCTCGTGCGGCTATGAAAGCAGCTCAAGAAGCAGCAAAAGCAGCAAAAGCTCCTGCAAAAGGAAAGAAAAAATAATATTTTTTCAATCATTCAAGAAAGCATCAGTTGTAAAACTGGTGCTTTTTTTATTTAATCTGAACTCGTTTCAGATTATATTTCTGAACTCGTTTCAGATTCTATTCAGGAGCACAGCTATCCATTTTCACAACAACTCTTCTCCTGCTGTATGTTACAATCTTTTTATCCAGAAACAAGTTTCAGGATAAAAAGGATTTCCACTCCCATCAGGGCTATCCAGAAATATTATGCTCTCCTTAACGATTTTCTAAAATCTAATAGTCCAATACTCTAATTAAGTTTATTTTTGCAACATGATAAAATGGATTTCAAATTTATTCTCATCAACAAACACAGATGACAATACGGATTGTATGAAACCAGAGGTTCACAAACACCAAAAAAACAATATAGAAAGCGTGAGTAATAAATTTTTAATAGTTGGACTCGGTAACATTGGTGCCGAATATGTAAACACACGACACAACATCGGATTTAAAGTAGTGGATTTTTTGGCTCGTAAAGAAGGGATTTCTTTCGAAACTGTAAAACTGGGTTCCCTTGCTCAATACAAATTTAAAGGGAAAACTTTTTTTCTTTTAAAACCAAACACGTACATGAATTTGAGCGGAAAAGCAGTGAAATATTGGATGGATAAAGAAAATATCCCTTTGGAAAATATTTTTGTGGTTACCGATGATTTGAATCTTTCCTTTGGAACCATCCGCATTAAACCGAAAGGAAGTGATGGCGGACACAACGGGTTAAAGAACATCAATCTGGTCCTGAACACGCAAAACTACACTAGATTCCGTTTTGGAATCAGCGACGAATTCAAAAAAGGAAAACAAGTTGACTATGTTCTTGGCGAATGGGATGACGCAGAGAAACTGGCACTTCCTGAACGATTAGAACTGGCCTCGGAGATTATAAAATCATTTGGAGCCGCAGGGCTGGAAAATACCATGACCACATTTAACGGGAAATAAAATCGGTACATTCCTGACCATTAATCAAATGGATTTTGAATTAATTTGTATTACACGATAATAATAATTAATTTTAATGCATCTTTATTAATTATCAGAAAAATTGACCTCTTATATCAAAATTTTTTAGATAAAAACCAACGAGCTTATAACATGAAAAAAATTACTTTTATACTCCTACTCTTTCTTTTTTTTTCAGCCAATTATTCGTTTGCTCAAGTAACTAATTCAACTGAAGTCATCCTTTTTGGTAAAAAGAAAATCATCAAACAAGGTTCTTTCATTCGTTGCGCAACTACAGAATACGAAGAGTATTTGAAGTCCAAAAATCCGAATAGACTATCTACTTCTGAATTTGAACAATGGATTGCTCCAAAAATTACAATTGAAAAAGAAAAAATAAAAAACACCTCTAAAGGATTAAGACAAAACGCTGTCATAACAATTCCGGTTGTAGTTCACGTTATTCATAATGGAAACCTGATAGGTTCCGAAGAAAACATATTTGACCAACAAGTAATCTCGCAAATTCAAGTACTGAACGAAGATTTTAGAAAAAAATCAGGAACTCCAGGTTTTAACACCAATCCTGTTGGAGCCGATGTTGAAATTGAATTCGCGCTTGCAAAACGGGATCCTTCGGGAATTTTATCAAATGGAATAAACCGTGTAGACTTAGGAAAAGAAAGCTGGTCAACTGATGAGATTGATGCTATTGTAAAACCTCAGACACAATGGAATCCTGAAAAATATCTTAATATTTGGGTCGTTAAATTCACGGGGAATAATCTTTTAGGATATGCACAATTTCCAAACGCATCAGGCTTACCGGGAATAAATGCTAACGAAGGTCCAGCTAATACCGATGGTGTGGTTATTGGTTATGCCTTTTTTGGCTCATCAAGCTACTTCCCAGGAGGAACATATGCGACCGATTACGACAAAGGCCGAACTGCCTCACACGAAGTAGGACATTGGCTCGGACTAAGACATATTTGGGGAGACGGAGATTGTACTGTAGATGATTTTTGTGCGGACACTCCAAATGCAGGAAAAGAAAATGAAGGATGTCCGGTAGGAGTTGATTCCTGTCCCGCCTCTCTAGGGCTTGATATGATTGAGAATTACATGGATTATACGAATGATGCCTGCATGAACATATTCACAGCAGACCAAAAAACTCGTATGATAACCGTTATGAACAATTCCACAAGACGAGTTTCGTTAAAAACTTCTGATGCGCTTGTTCCGGGAGACACTTTTGCCAATGATGCCTCGACTATGATTGTAACTCTAAATATTAACTGCAGTAAAAATTTCTCGCCAGTCGTAAAAATCACAAATAAAGGAACCTCACCTTTAACACAAGCGTCCATTCAATATGGCATTGATAATCAAAACTTACAAACTTATAACTGGACTGGTAATCTTGCCAATAATCAATCACAAGACATTACTTTAAGCAGCTTAACTACTACCGTAGGGAGCCATAATTTTAGCTCCACCATAACTAGTGTAAATGGAACGACTGATCAAAACGCTTCTAATAACAGTAGTACAATTAATTTTGAGATTGCAGACAATGTAAACTACTCGTCTAATACCATAAATTTCTCCCTGCAACTTGACCATTACGGCTCAGAAACTACATGGAAACTAACAAACACCGCAGGAGTAATATTGTATGAAGGCGGACCGTACACGGATACCGATAGTAAAACTGGACCATTGCCAGCACTAATAACGACCAGTTTTAACCTTGCTAGTAATGACTGTTACACTTTTTCAATATTTGACAGTCAAGACGATGGTATTTGTTGTAAATACGGAGCGGGATCTTATGTTTTAAATACTCCGACTGGTGAGGTTATTGCATCAGGAAATGAGTTTGGAGCTGGTGATACAACTAAGTTCAGCATCAATTCACTAGCAACTAATGACGTTAAAAACTTAAATTCAGTTTATCTCTATCCAAATCCAACCTCTAACTTATTGAATATCGTTGTTGAAAATAAATTAGACGCTCCCAAAGCTTACACTATTATTAACAGCTTAGGTCAAATAATAAAATCGAAAAAAATCGAATCAGCAGAAGACCTTAGTGTAAATGTTTCTAATTTATCGCAAGGCATTTATTTTTTAAAATTATCGAAAAATCAATCCGAAACCAATACAATTCGGTTTATTAAAAAATAAAAAACATAAAATGAGCTAAAAAAGGATTGAAGTTTTCAATCCTTTTTTAGTTATATCAATTGGATACCTTAAATTTGCACTATTATAAAACACTTGCTTTGAAGATTTTCCATTCTATAAACGATTTCAGCTCCACAAAAAAAACGATTCTAACCTTAGGCACTTTTGACGGAGTACACATTGGGCATAAAAAAATCCTGAAAAAATTAACCCAATCCCGAAGCGTCGGGACTGAAAATCAAAAATACGAAAGCTTAGTTCTTACTTTTTTCCCTCATCCCAGAATGGTCTTACAAGAGCATTCTGACATAAAACTACTCAATACCATAGACGAAAAAATAGATTTGCTAGAAAAGATTGGTATTGAAAACCTTGTTATCCATCCTTTTGACGAAGCTTTTTCTAGACTAACCGCCGAAGAATTTGTGAGTAACATTCTTGTTGATCGATTTCATATCCAAAAAATAGTTATTGGTCACGACCATCGATTTGGAAGAAATCGAACGGCTAACATTGATGATCTTATCGCTTATGGAAAAGAATATGGTTTTGAAGTAGAACAAATATCAGTTCAGGAAATCAATGACATTTCAGTAAGCTCTACAAAAATCAGAAATGCGCTATTAGAAGGTGATATGGCTTTGGCCAATGATTATTTAGGATACAATTACTTTCTAACCGGAAGTATTATCCAAGGAAAACAATTAGGAAGAACAATCGGTTTTCCTACTGCCAACTTAAAAATCGAAGAAAATTACAAACTGATTCCGCAAAACGGAGTTTATATTGTAAAAAGCATAATTGATGGACAAAACGTTTTTGGAATGATGAACATTGGATTCAATCCTACTGTTAATGGACAAAAACAATCTATTGAAATTCATTATTTTGACTTTAATGCTGATTTATACAATCAAAAAATTAGCGTTTCAATACTGCAGCGGATTCGTTCAGAACAAAAATTTGAATCTGTTGACCTCCTAAAAGAACAACTTGAGAAAGACAAAAAAACGGCACTCGCGTTCTTAAATAAATTTTAATTCTGAATAAAAATCTTTTATATTTTCATAAAACATTGCTATTTTTTCTGTAAATTTGATTGTAATATACTGTTTATCATAAAGGTGTGATTTTTAAATTTTAAAACTGGCCATATGAAACTACCGAAAGAATTATTGAACGGATTTATTATTTTCATTGGAATTGGACTTTATTTCTTATTAATGGAGGCTTTAGGTCTTGCTGATTTATATTATTTACGTCTGATTAATGTGCTGTTTGTATTTTATGGAACCCAAAGAACCTTAAAATCAAATTTTGCTGAAGGTAAAACTATATTGGTTTCCAATGCTGTTTCAGCATTAATCACTTCCCTTACAGGAATATTTTTAAGTATCATTGGACTGATAATTTACAGCTTTTCAAAGGGAGGCGATGCTTATGTAAGCTCATTGTCAAAAACCTTTTTATTTGGAGGAGATCCATCCGTGATGACCTATTCTATTTCCTTGTTATTTGAAGGAATAGTATCGGCCGTAATTGTTACATTCATGCTAATGCTGTATTGGGACACCCGTTACGCTTCAGACAAACACCAAAATTGATTGAATCTATTTTACTTTTAGAACTTTCAAGAAGAAATAATTCATAGCTGTAATAAAAGAATACAGAACAAATATTTCACTGAAAACACACCAAAAGTATTTATCGAAAAACGATAAATAACACCATTATATAGCAATAGATTTCAAAAAAGAATACTACTTTTCACTTCACATCTCTATTCTATTGCATAATGAAGTTTGTTTTTTAATTTTTAAAAACGAATCGTATGAAACTACCAAAAGAGTTATTAAACGGGGGAATTATTTTCATGGGAATTGGAGCATATTTTTTACTCATGAATGCACTCGGCTATGCTGATTTGTTTTATTTGCGTCTTTTGAATGTGTTTTTTGTGTTTTACGGTGTCAACAGAACAATTGAAATGAACATCAATGAAGGTAAAAAAAACTTTGTTGACAATGCTGTTTCGGCAATGATTACTTCACTAATAGGTGTCTTTTTAAGCATCATAGGATTAGTCACTTACAGCTACATGAATGGAGGAGACGCCTATGTAAAATCCTTACCAATGACTTTTTTATTTGGCGGAAACCCTTCGGTAAATACTTATTCGATTTGCTTACTTTTTGAAGGAATCGCCTCTTCAGTAATTGTTACTATGTTGCTAATGTTATATTGGAACAACCGTCATATAACTGATTAACTTAGCTATTGCATTGCTTCTTTAGAACAATTTAACTACTTTTGGTCCATCAAAAAATCGCATCGATGAGTATTACAAAACACAATTGGACGAAAGACGAAATTATCGCAATATATAATAAACCTATGATGGATTTGCTTTTTGAAGCAGCTTCTATACATAGAGAACACCACGACCCTAATGTGGTACAGGTTTCGACATTATTATCCATAAAAACTGGTGGATGTCCTGAGGATTGTGGCTATTGTCCGCAAGCAGCAAGATACCATACTGAAATTGAAGGCAATGATTTAATGTCAGTTAGCCAAGTGAAAGCGCAAGCTTTACGAGCAAAATCTAGCGGATCTTCACGTGTATGCATGGGAGCAGCTTGGAGAAACGTAAAAGACGGCCCTGAATTTGACCAAGTGCTTGAAATGGTCCGTACCATAAACAAACTGGATATGGAAGTGTGCTGTACCCTTGGAATGATTACTGAAAACCAAGCACACCGATTGGCAGAAGCAGGTTTATATGCCTACAACCACAATTTAGACACTTCCGAAGAATATTATAAAGAAGTAATTTCAACACGCGGATTTGAAGACCGTTTGCAAACCATAGAGAATGTTCGTAAAACGAATGTTACTGTTTGTAGCGGAGGAATAATTGGCATGGGGGAAAGCATCGAAGACAGAGCAGGAATGCTTGTAGCACTTTCTACATTAAACCCACAACCTGAATCTGTGCCAATCAATGCATTGGTAGCTGTTGAAGGAACTCCGATGGAAGAAGAAAAACCGGTAGAAATCTGGGAAATGATTCGAATGGTAGCCACCACGAGAATTATCATGCCTGAAACTCAAGTACGTTTATCAGCCGGAAGAATGAATATGAGCCGCGAAGGTCAAGCCATGTGTTTCTTTGCTGGTGCCAATTCTATTTTTGCAGGAGATAAATTACTTACTACACCAAATCCAGATGTAAATGAAGACATGAAAATGTTTGAAATGTTAGGTTTAAATCCACAAAAACCATTTACAAAAGTTTCTCAGCCACAAACCGTTGAAGCTGAAGATTCTCAATTTGCACCATTGGGAGAAAAACCAAAATGGTCAAGACCAGGGCATACTATTGAGAGAAATCTTGAAGCATCCGGTAAAGAAAAATAAATATCGATTCAAATTAACACAAAAACCATCTGTTTTTAAACAGATGGTTTTTTTATGCCAATATTTTAATAAACTACCTTTCTCACAACTGAATGACCATTTTGTAAAACTATATTTATCACTAATGCCTGATGATTCGACACCAAATTAAGTAACGAGAAATCAATATCATTTATATTATTCCTTTGATATATTTTTCTTCCAGCCAAATCATATATTGAAATTTCATCGATGAACTCTTTAGTAGAATTCACCTGTAATTGTTTATTATCATTGAACACTAAAACTGATTCTTTATCTTTTTCAAGTTCATTCAAAGCCAAAGTCTTATCGGTAAAACGCAATACAAAACGATCATTAAAAATCCCCACAGCAGTATTAAAAGTTAGATTTTCATTCTTTAAATTAATAATATTGTTGTTGAATTTATCCTCAACAAAAACATTTTGGCGCGCTAGTAATTCATCCGCTTGATCGATTTTAATCGTAAAAGAACCCGCTATCGTAGTAGTAAACCCTAATTTAACTTCGTCAGTTTCTTCAAATGGTAAAGCCCTGCCTTGAATTGCCAAATTCTTATCTTGAATAATACTGTAAAAGTCTAAATATCCATTGCCATTAAAACTTTCACCATCAAAAGAATTATCAAAATCATCAGTCGCCCCGGTTGCATAACCCAGTAATATTTGTTTGAAAGCGCCTTCACTATTATATAAATCCAACCAAATGCGATGTCTCTCTATCTCATTTGTTTTTGCTTTTTTGGTCGTATTTAATTTAAAAAAACTTGAATTCTGCCCAATCATTCGCATACTATTATTGAATTTTACAATTCCACCACCATTGATAGCAGTGACAAAAAAAGCTTGAGCAGAAGCAATTTTGCCATCTGGCTTTGTATTATTAACGCCTAAACTCAAAGACGCACTCGTACCAACACCTCCTAATGAATTATAAACCGCATAATCATCCGAAGTATATACATTATTATTAATCGCAGTATTATGCGTCCAGAAGTAAATGGTTCCTTCTAAAATTCCATTATTTGCATTGATAAATAAATTGGCATCAATCGCTGAAGGATATGGGTTTCCAATAAGATTCGACGTATCTGTAGCACCAACTGGAATTGACACCAATCCATTGTTAGGAACACCAACAAACACTGCTTCATGATACTCTTTAACTGCACCCGAAAAAGATTCCGGACCACGGATAATATATCCTTTACCAACCGTCATTGCAGTTGTTGAAAGCTCATTGAACCATGAATCTGATGAAGCATCAAAAGAATAAAACTTGTCTGAAGGTGTATTTGGAGACACATCAATCAATTTTTGATTTAAAACCGGAGAAGACCAATACGTATAATCTGTTTTCAGGATTGGTGTCGTTTTTCTTTTTAACTGAATAATTCCAGTATTGTTGACCTGATCCTCGGATTGATAAAGTGCCGCATTGTTTTCTAGAATCAACGTGCCTAATCCCGAATAATCAAAAACTAATCCCAAAGTATTTCCGTCTGGAACAATAACCGTATTTCCCAAACTAATTGAACAAGAACAGGAATTTACGGAAGCAAGTGAGGAGTAATTACCATTGAAAATTAGTGTTCTTTCAACTGATGGCAGCCCATTACTCCATGCAATCCCGTTCCATACAGAACTATTTGTACACAGTTTAATTCGGGCAACACGATGCTTTGTTATTCCAGAAACAGAATTGAAACTTCCTCCAATAATTACTTTATTATTTGGCGTAAAGCAAGTGCTAAACAGCGTACCGTTTAAGTTTACGGAAAAGGTAGTATCATAAACTCCCGAAGAAAGCAATCTCAGCATTCGTTTTACAGCAATTCCATTATAAGTGCCTGAGAAAGTTCCGCCAAGTAAAACCCGGTCATCCGGCTGGACCAAAATAGTTCTAATCTCTCCATTACTAAAACCTGCTCCTGATGTAAAAGTGGTATCGAGACTCCCGTTGCTATTCAGCATCAGGATTCTTTTTGCGGAAGCACCTCCGTAGCTTAGAAATGTTCCTCCAACAATCAATTTATTATCAGATTGTAAGGCAATTGCATATACATTTTTATCAAAGCCAATGCCAACAGAAAAACCGGAATCAATACTTCCGTCAGTATTCAAACGAATCATTCGATTATAAGAAACTCCATTAAAAGTAGCAAAACGTCCCCCTAAAACTATTTTTCCATCCGGTTGCAACAAGACCGCTTCTACTATAGCGTCAGCACCTAAACCTGTATTGAAAGTGAGATCAAGAATTCCATTGGGCAATAATCGGGCAATTCTATTCACCAAAACCCCATTATAACTTGTGAAATTCCCAGCAATAATTATTTTCCCGTCTGGCTGCAATGCGAGCGCATAGATTTGATTATTTGAGCCTAATCCCGTGATAAAAGTGGGATCTAAAAGTCCGTCAGGAAGAATTCTGGTTATTCTGTTTACCAGTACACCATTGTAAGTTGTAAAAACTCCTGCTAAAACAATTTTATTATCCGTTTGTATGATTGCACTTCTAATAGTATTATTTGCACCAGCACCAGATGTATTAAATGAAGAATCAATTGCACCATCTTCCAACAAACGTGAAACTCTATTACAAATTGTTCCGTTGAATTTCGTAAAACTACCAAATGCCATTGTTTTGTTATCTGATAAGGAAAGCACTTTCAAAACTGAATTATCAAAACCTACACCAGCGGTAAGATACCCAATATCCAAAGCTCCGACAGGATCAACTTTAGCCAATCTCCCTTGATTTTGTGAATCAAAAATCGAGAAAGAACCTGCTACATACCAAGAACCATCAGATGCATTAGCAACATCCAAAACTGATGCAGAAAATGGGCCTGCACCAATATCAAATACTGGGTCTAAAACTCCATTAGAACTCAAAAACGTCAATCGATTTACATCGACTCCATTATAAGTACCCGTAAAAGAACCTCCAACCATAATAGCTCCAGCCGAATTTAGTTTAATAACCTCTACAACACCAGTATTAAATCCCAAGCCAGGGAGAAAACTGGCATCAATAGAACCATCAATATTCAGACGAACTATTTTATTTGCTATAATTCCGTTATAGGTTACAAAATCCCCGCCTGCAATAATTTTCCCATCAGGTTGCAAAGCAAGAGCCGAAACACTAGCATTAAAACCGAAACCAATCACAAATGAAGTATCGGCACTCCCATCCGCATTTAATCTGATAATTTTACTGCTACTAATTCCATTGAAAGAATCAAATGAACCTGCTAAAATTATCTTTCCATCAGGCTGAATTTGAACTTCTTCCACTACTCCATTAGCCGCGGATCCAGTGATAAAGCCAGCGTCTAAATTCCCATTAGGTAAAATTCGGGCTACTCGATTAGCTGTGATTCCATTGTATTTAGTAAAGCTACCTACAACAACCACGCTCCCATTAGTTTGCAAAGCTAGTCCATACACAATTCCACTACTTGCAGCTACCAGAGTATTGAATGTAGCATCAATGGAGCCATCACTATTCAATCTAATTAATCGGTTTGCACTTATTCCATTAAAGGTTGTAAAGGAACCTCCTAAAATTATCTTGCCGTCAGGCTGTATTAAAGAACAATACACTTTACCATTAAAACTTGTGCCTAAATTAAAGGAAGTATCCTTAGACCCATCTTGAAATAACCTACATAAATACGGAGTTATTGCACCGTTAAAATTCAAATAATCACCTCCTACAATCAGTTTACTATCTGCTTGCAAAGAGACCGTTCTAACAGTATTATCAAAACCATCCCCTTGCAAACCGTCATCATAAACATTAAATGTTGCATCTGATTTTCCTTGTTGAGAATATGCCTTATTTTGAAACAAAAGACCAAATACTATAGCAAAGTAAACTAATATTGTTTTCAAATTTAGATTGGATTTAGGCCGCTATTATGAATCTTGATACGACTCATAATTTCAACTTTGGTTAATAACATCTATAAATGTAAACACAATGACTCCCTTACACAATACCCACATTTAGTGATATTTAGCCTAAATCAAGAAATATTTTTGCTTTTATTGTTGCAAAAAAAAATCCCATCCTGAACAAACAGAATGGGATTTTTAAATACGGTTATGAAATTATTCTATTATTCTAATAAATAACTTTTTTAGAGATTTCTTTTCCATTGGCTAATATCACTTTGACAACTACTAATTGTTTATTCAAAGTAATATTTGACGTGCGGAATTCATTACTATTTACAGCTTCTTTATCAAATATTTTTCTTCCAAGTAAATCAAAGACTGTGATTCGTTTTATACTTTCAAGCTCCGATTTTATTTTTAATTCATTTTTATCTTTAGAAATTAAAACTGAATTATCAAATTCACCAACATTGTCAGTTCCTAACGTTTTTTCTGTAAAACGCAATACAAAACGATCATTGAAAGCTCCTGCTCCAGTTGAAAAACTATAAGCTCCTTGTTTTAGATTTTTAACACTATTAGTCATTTTATCTTCGATAAAAACATCTTCAGAAGTTAGTATTCCATCCACTTGATCAATACTTATTGAGAAAGTCCCTGCAATTGTAGAACTGTAACCTAATAGTACCTCATCATTTTTATCAAATGGCAAGGCTCTACCCTGTATGGTTAAGTTTTTATCATCATTGACACTATAAAAATCAACAAACTGATTTCCATCAAAACTCTGCCCGTCAAAAGCCTTATCTAATCCATTAGTAGCATTTGTAACATAGCCAAGCAAAGTTTGTTTGAAAGCTCCTTGTGTGTTGGTTAAATTAAGCCAAATACGGTGTTTCTCGACTGAGTTAGTCACTTTTGACTTTGCATTATTTGTCTTAAAAAACTGAGAATTACTCAGTCCTAAAGCACCACCAGAGACGCGCATACCGTTGTTAAATACCGCTGTACCAGCAGCTATACCTGTTGCAAAAAAAGCTTGTCCTACTGCAATTTTTCCCGATGGAGTTACCCCTCCGCTCAAAGCAGGTAATGTTGCCACACCCCCAACACCGTTATAAGAAGCATAGTCATTAGAAGTATAATTATAGATTGCATCACCCGGAACAGCATTACTTGGCGGTGAGTTATGTGTCCAAAAATAAAGTGTCCCATCTAAAATTAAATTATTCGCAGCTAAAAACAAGTCAGCATCTATAGCCGAAGGATATGGATTCCCTATAAGATTTGATGTTTCAGAACTTATAAACGGAATTGCAATTCCAATAGTACCGTTATTTGCAAGCCCCGTAAAAGTAGCTTCGTGTATCCCAGATGGCGGATTTGGTGACGGGAAAAACTGGGGACCTCGAATAATGTACCCCTTCCCCACTAACATTGAATTAGCCGTACTCTCTTGTTGCCAATTATTTGTACTTGCATTAAAGGAAAAAAACTTATCAAACAATGTATTAGGAGATATATTTAATAGTCTTTGATTAAAAACAGGAGAAGACCAGTACGTATAGTCAAATTTGCTGATAATATTTGTTCGACGTTTGTATTGTATATTTCCAACGTTCAATGCACTATTATTATCCTGAACTAAACTTGCATTGTTCTCAAATATTAATGACGCACTACCTGAAACTGAAACTCCGTTAGTGATAAATAAGGTTCTATTTTCTCTAATTGTAACGGCTGCAGTCCCTGTCACTAAACAAGAGCAACCTAATAAATCAACATTCTGATTAAAATTCCCTTCAAAAATAATTTGTTCTGAAATTATTGGTGGTAAACCAGTTGACCACGCTGTCCCATTCCATCTGTTTATCTGAAAAGTAATTGCTACCGCATTTGATAAAACTGGTAAAGTTGACGCACAACCTGCATTAGAAATCATTCTTACTGTAATCACATCGTTATTTAAAAGCGTTGTCGAAGTATATGTAGGATTGGTAGCTCCTAGTATATCAACTCCACCATTTTGCCATTGGTAGGTAGGTATTCCTCCGTTTGTTGGTATTGCGGTAAATGTCACACTCGTCCCTGGACAAATTATACCTGATGGTGATGCTATTATACTTACGCTCGTAGCAAGGTTTACATTAACTGTTATTGTTCCTGTCGCATTCACTGTACCACAGCCTCCTAATAAAGGAATACTATAATTAAATAAACCTGATTCAGTGGGAGTTCCACTAATTGTAATTATATTTCCTGACCAAACCGCGTTTACTCCAGAAGGAAGACCATTAGCGCCTGAAAGACCATTACCCGCAATTCCTGTAGCGCCAACTGTTGTATGGTTAATATTAGCCAAAAGCGACCCAATACATACAATAGGATTCGAAGATGCCACACTAACTGTTTTACTTGAAGTTACAACTATAGTACCAGTAGCATTTAAAGCTGTTCCGCATCCTCCGGTTAATGGAATACTATAATTGAACGTTCCTGACGCAGTAGGAGTTCCGCTAATTGTAATTGAATTTGCTGCCCAAACTGCATTTACTCCAGCTGGAAGTCCATTTGCCCCCGAAATGCCATTATTAGCAATTCCTATAGCTCCAGTAGTTGCATGTGTAATCTGAGGTAAAAGTGTACCAACGCATACTGTAGGCGAAACAGAAGGAGTTCCAACAGTATTAGAACCCACTAATGCTCTCGCAACCGTTGAATAGGAAATACATGAGCCAGAAATTGTATTCAATATAACTACTCTATAAAAAGTAGTGCTAGTTATTGCTGGTGGGTCATAAGTAGCACTAACGCTATTGATTCCAGTCCACGTAGTACCGTTATTACTTGTCTCCCAACGAAGTATTCTTCCTGAAAAACCGCTAGCAGTTATGGGAGCGGGATCAAAACCTAAACATGATGCTTGATCACTATTAACCACTCCTCCGTAATTAGTGGTGCATATTTGTGTATTATTATTCGTAGTACAAACTGTACCATCATTTGAACACGTACTCGTATTTATAACAGGACACCCGCCAAGAGCACAATTGAAATCCCCTTGGAAGTCTAAATTGCCAGCGGATAACGTTCCGCCTGTACCTCCAACTGTGTTATCATTTTTTCCATAAATGGTTCCGGTAACTATTAAAACTGCACCCGGTTGTAAAAAATATTGAATATTATTATTAGCAGCATCACCTAAATTTCCGATAATGGTAATCGTGGTGTTAGCTGCAATATTGAAAACATTCCCATTTGATGTGCTAGTGATAACTAAATTTCCGTTGATAGTAAGGTTATTAACATTGAAATTTAAACTGTTATTCGCTCCAGAGTAATTAATAGATACATTTCCAACAAAGGAACTATTAGGCGTTACCAATGAGGAATTACAAGTTCCCATCCCAGCTATACTATTCCAATTTTGGCTTGAACTTATATTATAAGATCCAGTTGCAGGGCATTGTCCATAAAGAGAATTAAAGCAAAAGAAAGTTGTCGTTACGAAAATTAAATGAAAGCATTTATGTAAAAGTATTTTCATAATAGTAATTCATCGATTTGGGTTCAAAATATATTATTATTGTAGGTTATTCAAACCTATTAAAATAAATTCAAGAGACATAATAAAATCACCAACATACCTTTTTATTCGTTAAAACACAATTTAAAAAAAACCTATAAGTAATAAATAAGCTCTTGATTTTTAAATCGTTTTGCAGGATCCCATAAATAAAACTAATATTTTTCATACTAAACAATTTCATTTTTCCAATTATAAATACTTAAATTTCCAACTTAAAATTAAATCATGAACCTAGTTTTTTCCATAAAAGAAGCCATCCATAAAATAGAGCATTATTGCGCCTATCAAGAACGCTGTCACGAAGAAGTAGTACAAAAACTAAGGAGCATGAAAATGGACGCTGATGAAATTGACACGATTATGGTTCATCTTATAAGTGATAATTTTCTTAATGAAGAACGTTTTGCACAGAGTTTTGCTAGAGGAAAGCACCGTATCAAACATTGGGGAAAAATTAGGATTGTCAATGAATTAAAAGCAAAAAAAATAACACAAACTCTCATAAATATTGCCCTCAAAGAAATCTCTACTGAGGAATATTTATCCACTTTTCATACCCTTGCCGACAGAAATTGGGAATCCATAAAAGAAACGAATCTATTAAAAAAACGAAAAAAATTCTGTGACTATTTACTGCGCAGAGGATTCGAAAGCAATTTGATTTTCGAAAAAGCAAAAGAATTAGAAAATTTACAAAAACTATAAATAAGCACAAAAAATTACAAATTTAAAAGAACACTCACCGCATTTCCACCAAAACCAACGGCATTAATCAGTACTTTTTTAATCGGTTTTGTTTGTAATTGCGCTTCCGCAAAAGGAACTCCGATAAATCTGTTGTTTTGCATCATCAAAATAGCGAGTTCCATACTCAATATCCCCGATGCACCAAAAGTGTGACCAATTTTCCATTTATTGGTAGTCAATAAAGGAAGGCTTTCGCCAAAAACTGTTTCTATCGCTTTATACTCCGTCAAATCGCCTTTTATAGTTCCCGGAGCATGCATCACAATAACATCAACTTCGGATAAATCAGTGTTTTCCAATGCCATTTTCATTGATTTTTGGAAACAAGTTGCTTCCGCCGAAATAGAAATATTATGTTCTAGAATTTCCGTAGCATAACCAATTCCTTCTATATAAGCCAAGGCATTTTCTTTTTTCCCTATTTCGAGACAACACACGCCGGCACCTTCGCCAAGAATCATGGTGCTTTGTTTCTTTTCTAAATCAAGCGCACGATTCGGGTATGTTTCTGTACTATTCGAATAAATTTTCAACGCCCGCATTTGGGCAATCGTAAAATCAGTCAATGGCGCTTCACTGCCGCCAACCAGAAATTTATCAGCCATTCCTGCTCGAAGCCAAGCCACTCCATTTAATACTGCATGCAAAGCAGTGGAACACGTAATGGAATGAGATATTTCCGGGCCAGAACTTTGTAAATCATGAGCAACCCAAGAGGAAATATTTCCCAAAGTGGTCGTTGGAGAAGCTAGAGTTTGTGCTTTTCCAGTTTGTAAATAATCTTGATAGTGCTTTTCGAATAGATCTGTTGCACCACGAGACGAACCAATATTAATCCCAAAAATATCTTTTTGTGTCCAACCCGCATTTTGCATTGCTTTTCGCGAAGCCGCCATGGCATACAAAACCGATTTATCTAAGGATTTATATTTGTTATCTGATTCTCGCAAAGCGCCAACAACTTGCTCTGAATTAGCGTCTAAAGCCGCTACAAAGGTTTTTTTATGGTCTAAAATATGTTCCGTAAAACAATGATTTTCATTAAGATAATTTTCCCAAATAGCCTCAGGAGTATTTCCTAAAGGCGAAATGGAAGCTATGGCTGTTATGGAGATTATTGTTGACAAGATATTTTTTTTGGCAAAGGTCGCAAAGTTATTTACATTCTACATTCTATCAGTGAAAAAATAGCACACCGATGGCACGAATTCTCACAGATAAAAACTGATTTTTTTAATCTGTGGCTTAATAATTAAACTATTTCTAAAGCATTTTCGACCACTTGATATACTTTTTCTAATTGTTCATCGGTAATAATGTAGGGAGGTAAAATGTAGACAATATTACCAACAGGACGCAGAATTACTCCATTTTCGATAAAAAAATCATAGAGTTTATTACGCAATGTTCCATAATAACTGGCTGAACTTTCGGTTTTTATTTCTAATGCAAAAATGACTCCCAGCACTCGTGTTGTAACAACTTTTGGGTGATTTTTAATTCGCTCCTGAAAATCCAAATGATTTTGATTAACACGAATTATATTCGCTTGCATTTCATTGGTTCGCAACAATTCTAAACTGGCCAAAGCCGCCGCACAGCCTGTAGGATTTGCTGTAAATGTGTGTCCATGAAACAGTGCTTTATTGATATCGTCATCATAAAAAGCATCGAATAAATCCTGAGTAAAAGTCGTAATCGCCATGGGAATAGTTCCTCCTGTCAACGCTTTGGACAGACACATCATATCTGGTTTCTCAACCAAATAATCCGTTGCAAAAGTTTTTCCTGTTTTTCCAAAGCCGGTCATCACCTCGTCAGCAATGGTTAGCACATTATTCTCCTGACAAATTCGCATCAATATATCTAACGATTCCGGCTCGTACATCACCATTCCTGCGGCTCCTTGAACCAATGGCTCAAAAATAAAACCCGCACAATTGTTGTTTTTTATAACGGATTGTAACGCATCATAACTTTCTTGCTCCCGTCCTTTAACCGGAACCGGAATCCGCACCACATCAATAAACATTCCTTGAAAAGCTTGTGTATAAAATGAAATTCCGCTCGCTGCCATGGCTGCAAAAGTATCGCCGTGAAAAGCATTTTCGAAAGCGATTATCGTAGTTCTCTTTTCTCCTTTATTGAAAAAATATTGTAGCGCCACTTTAATTGCCACTTCAACTGCTGTAGATCCATTATCCGAAAAGAATATTTTCTGTTGGTTTTTTGGTAAGATTTCCATCAACTTCTCGGCTACCAAAATAGCGGGTTCGTGTGTAAATCCACCAAACAAAACATGCTCTAATGTAGTGAGTTGTTTGTAAATCGCATCGGCAATAAAGGTGTTCGAATGTCCATAAGGATTGACCCACCACGAAGCGATTGCATCAATATATTCCTTCTCATTTTCATCCCAAAGCAATGCGCCTTTCCCTTTTTTAATGGCAATTGGTAACGCTGCGGTTTTATGTTGGGTATACGGATGCCAAAGATATTGGCGGTCTCTTTCTGTTAAATTCATTTTGCAAAGATAAAATAAGCAAGCTACAAGAAGCGAGAAAAACCTAAAAAACAAGTCTTGATTCTTTCTTCTTGATTCTTAATTTTATAAACTCAATAGCTTTTCGCGAAACAAATCAGCGTATTCTTTTATTACATTTTTATCAAAATACGGTTCTTGCTCAATTCTTCCAATGCATTTTACTCCCGTTTTAGATAAAATAATCGATTCGGTTGCTTTATTTTCGTCACCAGAAAAAACTATTCCCACGACTGCGATTTTTCTGTTTTGCAAGGCTTCAATCGTCAATAACGTATGATTGATACTTCCTAAATAATGACGGGAAACTACAATTACCTTATAATCAGACTGAATCAAATCAATAATACAATCATTTGAATTCAACGGAACAAAAACACCACCAGCACCTTCAACAACCAAATGATTTTCTCTTTTGGGCTCAATAATTTTCTTTAAATCAATAACAATTCCGTCCAATTCAGCAGCGAGATGCGGACTTGCAGGCGTATTCAAAGCATAACTGTTCGGATGAATTACCGTCTTTTCATTAGATAAAAAACATTTGATTTTATGACTGTCAGAATTTTCTAAATCGCCAGCTTGGATGGGTTTCCAATAATCTGCCTGCAAAGCTTCTGTAATAATAGCTGATGTGATGGTTTTACCAACATCGGTTCCAATTCCTGTTATAAATAGTTTCATATAAATAGCACACGGATGACACAGATTTAACTGATTGTCACGGATTTTTAAAAATTTATTTTAATTTTTTTCTGTCATTAGTATAAATAGACCTTTTGAATTCTGGAGTTGTTCCAAAGTTCAATAACAATCCAATTTCTACCTCAGTTGCCTTTAGATAATTTAAAAGCTGGGCTTTATGCTCGTCTTTTAAACATTCACAGGCTTTAAGCTCAAGAATAATAGAATCGTCAATCAATAAGTCAGCAAAATAGTCACCCACCAATTGGCTTTTATAATATACTTTAATTTGTTTTTGAGCTTCCACTTTATATCCTTGTGATTTCAACTCAAAATACATTGCATTTTGATATACTTTTTCAAGAAACCCATATCCAAGTTCATTATAAACTTCAAAATAAATTTTCAAAATAGTATCACTCAAATTTCTATGCAATAAATTACCCATGGTATATATTTTAATTAAAATCAGTGATAATCCGCTAAATCCGTGTCATCTGTGGCTAAAAAACAAAAGTACTCAACAAACGCAATACTTCAGAGATTTCTTCCGTCGAATTATAACTGTGTAAACAAAAACGCAAGCGTTCCTGCCCTTCGGGAACAGTTGGCGAAAGTATTGCTTTCACATCAAATCCTTTTTCCTGCAGTTGGTTGGCGATTGCTTTTACTTTTTCATTTCCTGGAATGATAGCGGATTGTATCGCCGATTTGCTTCGGACAAAAAGCGGCTTTAATCCCAACATATTTTTTTCCTGATTAAAAAAAACAATATTTTCTCTTAATTTTAAAATTGAAGTCGAATCCTGTTTTAAATGTTGGTATGCAACCAAAATCGTAGCAACAGAATGGGGTGAAAGCCCTGTTGTATAAATAAAACTTCGGGCAAAATTTACTAAATAATCCCTCAATTCAGTCGAACCTAAAATCGCCGCTCCATGACAACCCAACCCTTTTCCGAAAGTCATAATGCGGGCAAAAACATGATTTTGCAAACCTAACATTTGCACGAATCCTTCTCCTTCTATACCAAAAACTCCCAAAGCATGCGCTTCATCAACAACAAGATAACAGTGATATTTATCCGAAAGTTGAACTAATTCTTCTAGATTTGGACAATCTCCATCCATAGAAAAAACAGATTCGGTGACGATATAAATATTGGTGTTTGGATTCCGTAAAATCAATTTTTCTAAATCTTCAAAATCATTGTGATTGAATTTATAGGCTTTAGCATTCGACAGTTGAATTCCGTCCCGAATAGAAGCATGACACAATTCATCGTATAAAATCAAGTCGTTTTTTTGCGGAACAGCACTAAAAAAACCAACATTGGCATCATAGCCCGAATTAAAAATCAAAGCCGATTCAGATTTGTGAAACTTTGCAATAAAGTCTTCTGTTTCCTGATACAGTTTATGGTTTCCAGATAATAAACGAGAACCGGTTGCTCCGTTTTGAATGATGTTATTAGTAATTAAATGCTGATGCGTCTCCTTAAAAATAATTTCTGACTGAGAAAAACCCAAGTAATCATTGGAAGAAAAATCAATCTTTTTACTTGACAAAGGTAATTTTCGCAAAGCATTATTCTGCTTTCTAATTTCAAGTTTAGCGGATAAATTTTCTGGAAAATGTTTCATAGTCAGCAAAAATAAGCATCTTTTTTGGTTTATGGATTTTGTATCATTTTTGTTTGCTGATTTCTTCAAATTAATGAGATTTGAAATATAAATTCTAATTTAGAATCCCATTTCATAAATGATAAAAATATAATTTTGATTGTCCGCAATTACCCATAATTAAATAAAAGGCTTATATTTGATAAAAAAAGAGCGATGAATCTATTCAATTTTACAGCAAATTTTGGGAGTGAAGAGTCTTGTAGACTTC
>NZ_JASCRU010000016.1:0-67114 GCF_030010285.1 Flavobacterium sp. XS2P24 | reverse complement strand
TTATTACAATAACGATAGAATCAAGTCTAATTTAAACAAAATGAGCCCGATACAATATCGAGCTCATTATTATCAAAATTAATTATAAATTTGTCTAAACTTTTGGGTGCAGTCTACGATTACGATTGGCTTTTATTTTATACTACGTTTTCAGTTTTTTCTTTCTCGCTGCAGGAAACAATACATTATTCAATATCAAACGATATCCCGGCGAATTAGGATGCAAATCCAAAACCGTTGGTGGATCGCCCACTTGGTGCTGAAAATCTTCTGGGTCGTGACCACCATAAAAAGTGAACATTCCCTTCCCTTTTTGACCATGAATGTAACGTGCTTCACCATTAACCTCGCAAGTACCCATCACCAGAATATTCGATTTAATTAAAGGAATATCAAATGCGGTGGTTTGCCCCATGAACCCTTTTACGAGTTGGGTATGATTTTGACAAAGCATACTAGGAATTGGATCCCATTTTGCCGAAAATTCCATTAAAGTAAAATAATCTTTCTCCATAGGAACTCTTCGTTTCGAAGTCATATCAATATCTGAAAATTCATATTGTTCCGGTCTTCTTTCTAAAGTAAAATCTTTGAAAGCAAATGAATTGCTGTAATTCATTTTTGACTGATAATTTCCTTCACTCGGGTCTCCATCAAACATGGTTTCACAAATATCAACACCATCTGCTGCCAAAGCAATATCAAAACTATCCGTTGCAGAACACATGGCAAACATAAACCCACCACCTATGACAAAATCCCTGATTTTTTTAGCAACAGCTCCTTTTTCTTGAGACACTTTAGGAAATCCTAATTTACTTGCCAGTGTTTCTGAATCTTTCTTTTGCTCGATATACCAAGGTGCATTTTTATAAGCGCCATAAAATTTACCATATTGTCCCGTAAAATCCTCATGGTGCAAGTGTAACCAATCATATAGCAACAATTGATCACTCAAAACTTCTTCATCATAAATTGGAGTAAAAGGAATTTCTGCATAAGTCAGTACCATCGTCACCGCATCGTCCCAAGGTTGTTTTCCTTTTGGAGTATAAACCGCAATTTTAGGTGCTTTTTCCAGTACAACAGATTCCATATTTTGGGAAGGACTGGATATTTCATTCAGGATTGCCAATTCATCACCATCGGAAATAACCTCAAAACTCACTCCCCTAATTTGACATTCTTTGCGAATTTCCTCCGCATCAGGTAATAAAAAAGAACCTCCTCGATAGTTAAGCAACCAACTGGCTTTATAATTTTTATCCAAACACCAGTATGTAATTCCGTATGCTTTTAGATGATTCTGTTGACTCGTTTCATCCATTGGCAACAAAATAAAAGAGGCTTTTGCTGTTATACTCAGCAAAAAAATAAGAATATATAGAAATGGTTTCGACATCGATTTTTAATTTTTATACCTCAAAGATAGAAAGTAAGCTATTCAAATTCATGAAATTTAACGATTAAATCTATTCTAAAAATAAGTTTATAGACAAAACACGTAAAAATACGCATAGCCAAACAATTTCCTATTCCTAAATTCGCAGATATCCTATAATCAATGAAGATGAAAAATTTAACAATGAATTCTACCGAAAAAAATAGACCTGTCAATATTAAGAATCTTATAAAAAATGTTGCAATAGTCATTTTAATAATACTTATCATGACCTTCTATGTTTTGTGTTATCAGGTTATTTTCAATTAACATTTCTTTAAAGTTATAAATACAATACCCCATTATTGTGAAAAATTATTACACAACTTTATCAGAAGAAATTCTTTCTCTTGCAAAATCAGGGAAAGATACTGTCACCTTGCGGAGACAACTTTTTTACATCAGACAAGCAAAACTTGAAAAAAGTTTAAATACAGATGATTTAAAAAAGACTTTTTGGATAAATATTTATAATGCTTTTTACCTCATCAACTTAAAAGAAACAAAACAAGGAAAAGAAATTTTCAATCTGAAAAGAATCAAAATTGCACGCGCCATATTTTCATTAAATGATATTGAACACGGTATTTTAAGAAAATACAAATTTAGAATTGGTTTTGGATATATTACAAATCCATTCTACTCTGATTTTATAAAAACCTTAGCTGTAAACAAAGTCGATTACAGAATCCATTTTGCATTGAGAAGTATTAATTTGGAGAAAAAAACTATTGATTATTTCGATTGTGAAGAAATTGAGAAACAACTTACTATAGTTACCAAAGATTTTATTCGTCTGGAAACCGAATTTGATAATGAGTCTAAAACAATTAGAGCTTCCGATTTTTTATTGTCTTATTTGAGAGATTTTGGTGGAAAAAAATCTGTAAAAAAATTATTGGAAACAGTTTTCGAAAGGGATTTAAACGAATACAAACTCCGATTTAAAACCTACAAAAGAACAGAAAAATTACAGAGGGTTTCTTGATACAAACATTGAAAAAAAGAAATTAACTTCACAATCCCTTTATAGAATTAATCGTTCAGCAACATCAATTCGTTCTGAACAGCATAAACCACTAAACCGGCAATGTTTCTGGATTCGGTTTTCAGCAACAAATTATTTCTATGTCCTTCTACTGTTCTCGGACTTATAAAAAGTTGTTCAGCAATTTCCACCGTACTTTTTTGAATACAAATAAGTTTAAGCACTTCAATCTCTCGTGGACTAAGAAAGTTGCTGTCAAAATTACTCTTGGTCTTCTTATTAGTCAATACATCAGCCTGAATTATTTTCATGACATAATCCGTGTAATAAAATCCCTTTGAGGCGACTTCTTTTATTGTAGTCAGCAATTCTTGTGGCGTTGCATTTTTTATCAAATACGAAACAGCACCTACATCAATCATATTAGCAACAAAAGATTTAGAATCATAACTGGTCAGCGCGATGATTTTTAGTTCCGGAAATTCCTTTCGAATAATCTTAGTTGCCTCAACTCCATTTATTATTGGCATTTTTAAATCCATGATAATAATATCAGGATGATTATTTTTATTGTTTTGGAGGAAAGAAATCAATTCATCTCCATTAGAAGCTTCAAAAATAATCTCAATATTTGTTTCACGACCCAATAAAAAAGAGATTCCTTTTCTAAAAAGAATCTCGTCATCCACTAATATTATTTTTATAGTTTTGTTCATTCTTTAAAAATTAAAAACTACTGAAATACCTCTATTTATCGATGACTCCAAGGTCATTTTACCGTTTAAAAAAGCTATTCTGCTTTCTATATTTTTCATTCCCAGACCTTTCTGATTTTCATTGTTTTTCATTTCAAAACCAATTCCGTCATCCGTGTAAAAACACCAATTCTTTTCATTCTTATTTTCAAAAACAATCGAAATAAAGGATGCTTTTCCATGACGCAACGAATTGTTCATCAGCTCTTGTAAAATTCTAAATACGTGTAAATGTTTATCATTGTCAGTAATATCAAAAGCAGTTTTATTTTCATAATTTACTTTTACAGCTTTGGAACTGCTAAATTCCAAACACAATTCTTCAACACCTGCATGCAATCCAAATTTTTCCAATACTGGAGGCAACAAACCGTGTGCAATTTTCCTTGAATTATCTAATGCTTTGGTCGTAAGATTAATGATATTGGTTGTGACTTCAGCTACCTCATTTTCGGTTAAATTAGGTGTTGTAAGCAAATGACTGTTCAAAGAAACTATATTCAGTTTAGAACTAATATCGTCATGCAAATCCTGTGCAATACGCTTGCGTTCCTCTTCTTGAGTAATAATTACAGCGCTCAAAAGTTCTTTTTGATACTGAATTTCTAAATCTTTTTTTTCTAATTCCTTTTGAATAATTTTCTTTCTTGAAAAATAGAAAAACAATATCAAAACAAATCCCATTAAAAGAAAAGCGACACAACTATAAATTACGATTTCAATTATTTCACTTTCTTGTAGTGTGTTTACTTTCATAAAGCGGTATTAATTTCCTTTTTATAAAAACTTTTTTTCCATTCTATTAAAATAAAAAATTGATTTATAATAATAAGCAAAGCATTCAATATCCAGGTAAACAAACTCATTTTTGGACTTAAAACAGCTGTTAAATTACCAACAAGAAATAATATCGTGCTTCCTAATAGATATATCATAAGCCCAACATTAACATAATAAAATTCCTTTTTTTCATTCAGCATATTATAAAAATGAATGGTGGCATAAATGATTAGCAAAAAAGAGGTGATGAATATTTCGAATAAATTAAATTTAAAAAACAGGCTGGTATCATACGCATATTGTATAGATAAAGCCAATAATCCTATTACCAAACCCGCTTTCACCAGCTTCTTTTGAAACTCTTCTTTTAGAACCGTTATATAAAAAAAACTCAATAAAATAAATTGGCCAATAAAATAGAAATGAGACAAGAATAAGTTGTTAGTATTCATTCTCATAAAGATATTCGATATGATTTGTATAGTAAAAACCACTCCCAAATACCAAGTGAAGATTTTATAGGCTTTGCCTTGATTGGCAAAACCTTTTATAAATAGTATCAGATTAAAAAATAAAATTAAATAACCAATATTTACAAGTACATAATACATTTTAACTATACATTTAAAGGACTTTCAGGATCCCCCGCTGGTGGGCAAGGCGTTGAAAAATCATAAATATTATCTTCCTCGGCAGTCGCATTCCCTACCCCAACGGTAATCATGTCTACATAAATTTTTGTTACAGGATCGTATTTAGTACCTACGATCATCAATTTCTCTACATTATCATCATCTATCCCAATGTAAGCTCTAACGGCATCAACACCTTCAGCCAATACTTCCAGTAAATCTACTTTTGGAATCAAAAAAGCATTAACATGATGGTGTTTGTTGTAATCTCCTTCTTTTTTAGTCCAACGTTTGGCCCATTTTTGTGCAGTTTTTAAAGGAATTGCATTTACAGTTTTTGTTTGTTTATGGTTTTCAGAAGTAGTTTCTTGTGACATAGGTTTTAGGTTTTGGTCAACACTATATTTAAAAATAAAAATCGATAGCTAAACTACTACTTTTTATTGTTTTAACAAAATACATCCTATGTATTGCAAAATTAAAAAGCCTGAATCAGATAAATGATTAAAGCTTTTTAATTATATATTTTAAAAAATAATATTTTACTTGTTTCATTTTCTAAAACGGAACGTCACTATCATCATCCAAATCATTCAAATTACTTCCAAAAGCTTCATTAGCCGAAGGGAGATTTTTAGTGATAAAAGGATTATCTTCTTGATTCATACTAGACGGTAAATCATCATAACCACCACTGAAATCTTCCAGATTATCAAACTTACCTAAATGTCCAATAAACTTCAATCGAACGTTTTCAATACTACCATTACGGTGTTTAGCAATCATTATTTCTGCCTGACCAGTTGTAGGGGAAGCTTCATCATCATCCCATTCATCAATTTTATAATATTCAGGACGGTATAAAAACGATACAATATCGGCATCCTGCTCAATCGCCCCAGATTCACGAAGGTCAGAAAGCAAAGGTCTTTTACTCGAACCACGAGTTTCCACCGCACGCGACAATTGAGAAAGAGCAATAACCGGAACATTTAATTCCTTTGCCAATGCTTTTAAGTTTCGGGAAATCGTAGAAATCTCCTGCTCTCTATTTCCTCCACCTTTTCCGTTTCCTCCGGCAGTCATCAATTGCAAGTAATCGACAATGATAATTCGGATACCATGCTGTGAAACCAAACGTCGCGCTTTAGCCCTTAAATCGAAAATAGACAAGGAAGGCGTATCATCAATAAACAAAGGTGCTTTTTCTAAATTCTTAACTTTGGTACTCAATTGTTCCCATTCGTGTTTTTCCAGTTTTCCAGTACGCAATTTCTCAGAAGATAAACCAGTTTCAGAAGAAATCAAACGGGTGATCAACTGAACCGATGCCATCTCAAGAGAGAATAAGGCAACTGGCATTCCAAAATCAATTGCCATATTTCGTGCCATCGATAATACAAATGCGGTCTTACCCATCGCTGGCCTCGCTGCAATAATAATTAAATCACTTGGTTGCCAACCTGAGGTAATCTTATCTAATTTATCAAAACCTGTTGCAACACCACTCAGTCCTTCCTGACCTGCAATTTCCTCGATTCTTTTCTTGGCTTGCAATACTAAACTCTGCGCTGTTTCGGAACTACGTTTAATGTTTCCTTGTGTTACTTCGTATAATTTAGATTCAGCTCTATCCAATAAATCAAAAACATCTGTTGTTTCATCATAGGATTCTTCGATGATTTCTGAAGATATTCGAATCAAACTACGCTGAATAAATTTTTGCAAAATGATTCTGGAGTGAAATTCAATGTGTGCCGAAGAGGAAATCTTCTGCGTTAGTTGAATTAAGTAAAAATCACCGCCTGCCAACTCTAATTTTGCATTTTTCTTAAGCTGGGCTGAAACGGTTAATAAGTCAATAGGCTGTGTTTCTGTAAACAGTTGAACGATAGCCTCAAAAATATGTTTGTGTGCATCTTTGTAAAAAGCATCAGGTTGCAAAATGTCAATCACATCATCAACCCCTTTTTTATCAATCATCATGGCACCCAGCACCGCCTCTTCTAAATCGAGAACCTGAGGAGGCAATTTCCCTTTTTCTAAGCTTATAATTGTTGTTTTATCCACCTTTACAGGGTTTATATTTCTGAAGTTTTCCATAGAGCGAAAGTAGCAAAAATTAAAAAATTATTGTCATTGAGTTGTTACAAATAATTGTTCATAAGTAACTATTTTTTGTTTATAACCAAAAAAAAATCCGAAACGGTAAGGCTTCGGATTAAAGATTAATTTGTAAGATTTTACTCTTTATATTCGCCCATTTTACAGTATTTATCCATTCTTTGGGCTATTAATTCTTCTGTTGATAAGTCTTTCAATTCATTAAATCCTTTCATGATATATTGCTCCACTGTTTTGAAAGCAGTCTCTCTATCATAGTGTGCTCCACCTAAAGGTTCCGGAATGATATCATCCACTAATTTTTGTTTTTTCATGTCAGATGAAGTCAATTTTAATGCTTCAGCTGCTTGTTCTTTATATTCCCAGCTTTTCCATAAGATAGACGAACAAGATTCTGGTGAAATAACAGAATACCACGTGTTTTCCATCATATACACTTTGTCACCCACACCTATTCCTAATGCTCCTCCAGAAGCTCCTTCACCAACAATTACTGTGATAATAGGCACTTTTAAACGAATCATTTCAAATATGTTTCTGGCAATAGCTTCACCTTGTCCACGTTCTTCTGCTTCCAATCCCGGATAAGCTCCCGGAGTGTCAATCAAAGTCAAAACAGGAATACCGAATTTCTCTGCCATTTTCATCAATCGCAATGCTTTTCTATATCCTTCAGGATTTGCCATTCCGAAATTACGGAACTGACGTGTCTTAGTGTTAAATCCTTTTTGTTGACCAACAATCATAAATGACTGTCCGTCAATTTTACCTAAACCGCCAATCATGGCTTTATCATCTTTAAAACCTCTGTCGCCAAAAAGCTCCAAGAAAGTATCACCGCACAAAGCACGCACGTGATCCATTGTATAAGGACGGCTTGGATGCCTTGATAGCTGGACACGTTGCCAAGCTGTCAAGTTTTTATAAATATGTCTCTTAGTCTCTTCTAACTTTTTGTTGATTTGTTTGCAAGTATTCGTTACATCAACATCCGATTCTTGACCAATAATAAGACACTTGTCTAACTGTTCTTCTAGTTCTTTTATTGGAAGCTCAAAATCTAAATATTCCATAGGATTTTTGCGTTTTTGTTTTTATTTGGAACCGCAAATATAAAATTTTAAATCGTTCAAAAAGGTAAATTTTATATTTATGTGTAAAAGTTTGCTTCTCAAAACGTTGAGAAAGTTATTATTATTTGTCCTTTTGATAGTGTTTTATAACTCCGTTCAGGATTACGGTGATTACAATTATTAGTGCTCCGATGTAAAACTCAAAGCTCATTTTCTCTTTTCCGCCAAGGATAAAATAGGCCAAAACAATCCCGTAAACCGGCTCTAAATTTGTAGTCAGCATTACAGTGTAGGGCGTTAGTTTTCGCATTACTTTTACAGAAGCTGTAAACGCATACGCCGTACAAATAGAGGCCAAAATCAGTATTAAAACCCAATTATTAGCTGTCAGTACAAAGAAGTCCGCAGTGAATTTTTGTTGGAACAAAAAGTAAATCGTAATGAAGAAAACACCTGCCAGAAATTCGTAAAAAGCAATTACTGGAGGTTCGTGTTTTTCTATCAATTTTCCATTCATCAGTGTAAACAAAACACCTAATATGATCGATGCCAAGGCATATAGCATTCCATCCAAATAATTAATTTCGACTTTCATAATCAATGCCAGCCCAGCAATAATAATAAGACCAAAAAATACTTCGTACCACAATACCTTTCGACCATAAAAAACAGGCTCTAAAATGGACGCAAAAAAAGCTCCAAGCGAAAAAACAGATAGTGTAATGGACACATTAGAAACATGGATGGCTTTGAAGAAAAAGATCCAATGCAAGGCAATCAGCAATCCCACAAAAATCAATTTCAAGAAGGATTTTAAAGGAATTTTAAACGATATCTTCTTGAATGCAATAAACAAAGCTAAAAACAGCCCTGCAAAAAACATGCGATACCAAACTAAAGCATCGGCGGTAATGGTGATTAAAGCTCCTAAAATGGCGGTAAAACCCCATATAAAAACTATTAAATGAAGATTTAAATAACTCTTTAATTTATCGTTTTGCATTACGTAACAAATAAATGGCTAAAATTCCAAAAGCAATATTAGGCAACCAAACGGCTAACATGGGTGGAATACTCGATTTTTCGGCCAATACGCCAAAGATTTTATCAAAAAATACAAAAGCAAAAGCCAAAGCAATTCCTATGGCTAAATTAGTTCCCATTCCGCCTCTTCGCTTCATGGCGGAAACGGCAACGGCAATAATAGTAAGAATAAATGCCGATACCGGAACACTATATTTTTTATACAAAACCACCAAATACACATTGATATTAGAGGATCCTCTTTCTCTTTCTTTTTTAATAAAGGCATTTAATTTCCCTAGACTCAAGGTTTCCGCAATGTAAACCACAGGCGTTAAATCCTCCAAATCAAAAGTAAAAACAGCCTCTTTTTGAGGTGATTTTTCAATTTTATCATTCAGTTCACCCACCGTTCTTTTAGTATAATCATACATCGTATAGGTACTGTCCTTCGGGTTCCATTTTATTCTGGTAGCGGTAATTTTATGGACTAATTTTTCGTTTTTAAACTTTTCAAGCGAAAAATTAAAAGCCGTTTTAGACTCCGTATTAAAACTGTTTACGTAGATAAACTCATCATCACTAATTTGTCTATAGACGTCAGTATCATCGCCACGCATCGCTTCTTTTCCGCCACCTTTCAAGTATGTATATCTAAAATTATTGAATCCTTCACTGGCTGCAGGAACCACAAAGAAACCCATCAGCAATACAAAAACGGAAACAATGGAAGCGCCTATTATATAAGGCCTTAGAAAGCGCGTAAATGAAATCCCGGAACTTAAAATAGCGATAATCTCCGTGTCATTTGCCAGTTTTGAAGTAAACCAAATCACCGATAAAAACAAAAATATCGGGAAAAGGGAATTTGCAAAATAAATAGTAAAGTTGTAATAGTAGAGTGCAATCTCTAAAAACGCAACTTTATTTTCGAGCATTTTATTGATCTTCTCCGATACATCAACAACAATTCCTATGGGGATAAACAACAACAGCATCACCGCAAATGTGGCTAAATATCTTTTTAGGATGTATTTGTCTATTATTGTAAGCATAGTAAAGTTTAATCGGTTATTTGTTTAATCGTTTAACCGAATTAACGATTAAACGATTAAACATTTTTAAAGTCTTTGGCTCATATTTTTCACCATCATTTCTTTCCAAGGTCTGAAATCGCCCGCTAAGATATGTTTTCTCGCTTCACGAACCAACCACATATAAAAACCAAGATTGTGTATCGTGGCAATTTGTTTTCCAAGGTATTCATTGGCTGCAAAAAGGTGACGCAAATACGCTTTTGTATATTCGGTGTCCACGTAAGTGATTCCCATTTCGTCAATTGGTGAAAAATCATCTTCCCACTTTTTGTTTTTGATATTTATTGTACCATTTGCTGTAAATAACATTCCGTTTCTGGCGTTACGCGTAGGCATCACACAGTCAAACATGTCAATTCCAAGAGCAATATTTTCTAGAATATTTATCGGAGTTCCCACGCCCATCAGGTAACGCGGTTTGTCTTCCGGTAAAATTTCACAAACCACTTCGGTCATCGCATACATTTCCTCCGCAGGTTCCCCTACTGAAAGTCCACCAATCGCATTTCCTTGTTGATTGGAATTCGCAATATATTCCGCTGATTGTTGGCGTAAATCTTTATAACAACTTCCCTGAACAATTGGGAAAAACGTTTGTTCGTATCCGTATTTAAAAGGCTGCGTGTCTAAATGATTGATGCAACGGTCTAACCAACGGTGCGTCATTTTCATCGAACGTTTTGCGTAGTTGTAATCACAAGGATACGGCGTACACTCATCAAAAGCCATGATAATATCGGCACCAATGGTACGTTGAATTTCCATCACATTCTCTGGCGTAAAAAAGTGGTACGAACCGTCAATATGCGATTTGAACTTCACTCCTTCTTCCTTAATTTTTCGGTTGGCCGAAAGTGAATACACTTGGTAGCCACCAGAATCCGTCAAAATATTACGGTCCCAGTTCATGAATTTATGCAAACCACCCGCTTTCTCCAGGATTTCGGTTTGTGGACGCAAGTATAAATGGTAGGTATTTCCCAAGATAATATCCGGGTTTATATCGTCTTTCAATTCGCGTTGATGCACCCCTTTTACAGAACCTACGGTTCCTACAGGCATAAAAATTGGGGTTTCAATCACACCGTGATCAGTGGTAACAGTTCCCGCTCTGGCTTTGGACTGCGGATCTTTTTTTAATAAATCAAACTTCATAGTAACGTATTTCACCCGATTGTTCGGCTGGCAAAGATAGGTTAATTTGAAATCTACATCAAAAAAATGTTTTTCATCCTATAAAGTAAAAAAGCGTCCCAAAAGCTTTCGGATTAACCAACTAAAATAATCCCATTTCTATTGAAATAAACATCTAGCTAATAAAAGTACTTTTACGATTTGTAAGAAAATTTTAATATATTTGAAAATCAATAAAGCGAAACAAACCTTCGCCAATCTACCTATATTTGGGTGTATTTACGATGGTTTGTTTCGCTTACATACTAGTTGGAAAAAATGCGCGAGCATCTTTTCCAACAGGGCGCGCACTTCTCCCAACTTCACGCTAAGCGCAATTGGGAACAGCGCCTAGCGCGCGCCCTGTTGGTGGTCAGCTTACAACAAAAGTTATAAAAGCGACTAACCAATGTTTAGAAACAACTAAACAGAAAATGGACAGAATATTTTGTAATAGAAAATTTAAACCTGAAATTAAAAATAGGGATACAGAGGAAATAGAAAAACAAATTAAAATAAAATTACAACCTATAAGAACTGAATTAGAAGAAAAAATAAATAATCTAATAAACTCTTATCAGAATCAGTATAAAATACAAGTTATATTACACCAAGAATATCCTGAAATAAAAGTTGTATTTAGTGTAAATATAGAGAAATTTAATATTTAAAAGTCTCTCCTTTTATATACTGAACTAAAAATTCCCAAATAGTAAATTCTCCATCTTCAGCGTAATTTTTCACATCTTCTTTGGACAAATATTTTAAATTTAAATCAGCAATAAACTTGCCTTGATAAGGACTATTTAAAGGAACTATTACACGCTTTTTTGTCACGTTATAACCGTAAGCATACTCTCCTTCTCGTTCTATAATTTCTAAAGCATCATCGTAAGTCATAATTAAGTAATTAAAGTGATTACCAAATATAAGAAAAATATTTCATAAATTGCAGCTTAAAATTAATCTTTATGAGTAAAATAATAGAAATCAAAAAAGTACATATAAGGAATTTGGTATTGTCTTTTTTATTAGGATTTGGAATTCTATATGGATTAGAACATTTTGGGCAGTTCAGCTATATTTCTGTATACTCTCACACAGACGTACCAACAGATGTAGAAGGTATAACTCAAACATATAATACGTATGGAGATAAAGTTAGTCAAATTATATATTCTACATTTTTTAATAATGAAATAAAAACAAATGGTAATGGATTTACAATCTATGACTTTTCATTTAAAGATACAGAATTTAATAAGTATTCTATCAAAAGTTATTATTATACACAAGCTTTTATAAAAGATTTGATATATGGTATTTACATCTCTTTTGGTTTATTTATTATTTCGTTGTTTTTTACTAATTTTAAAATAAAAATAATTTAAGGATGAAAAAAGTTTTATTAGTATTCCTGTGTTTTTCTTTAACAGCTTGTTTTATAGAGCCAAAAAAAGAAGTAATAATTGAGTCTTCAATAAATGAAAAAATTGACTCTAATAAGACAGAGGAAAAGTACTCAACAGAACAAAGTGAAGTTATTAGTGTTACATTATTAGAAGAAATACTTGAATTACCTATTGATAAGTATAAAGTTTGGATAGCACAAAATAATTATGAATTTGTTGACGAAGTAACTAATGAAAACACAATGGGTGGAGAAAACCTTTCATTCAAAAAGGATAATATACACTATACAATAAGCTATAATTCAAAAGAAAATAAATCCGAATTACTTACCATTTTCTCAAAAGATGTAAATGTTTTAGCAAGTTTATTGAAAGAATTTAATTCGCTTGGCTATAAAAAAGGTAATAGAAAAGGTATGAAACTTATTTTACCTGAGGGTAAAATAATAGAATATTATAATGACACTTATGATATTTCAACAACATTATCTGAAAAAGATTCTATAAATTTATCCAACAATAAAACAGTAGAACCATATTTTTTAAGAATATCAAAAACACAATAAAAATGATAGTATTTGCAATAGTTGGATTAGCATTAATATTCTTATTATCGGCATATATTGCAGTAAATAGTCTGATTTTTACTTACAAAACCCCGACCGCGCTGATATACGGATCGTTAGCGCAGTTTTGCAAACTGTGCCCACAACAGTGAGCAAATAATACAATAATAACAAAAAATGTCTACAAAGTATAAAGCCACAACAACCGAAGATGCATATTTTATTACGATAACTACAATGGGTTGGGTCGATGTTTTTACAAGATTAAATCAAAAACAAATCATCATACAAGCGCTACACTACTGTCAAGATCAAAAGGGCTTAGAAATCTATGGATATTGCATTATGCACAGCCATATTCATTTACTTTGCAAAGCAACAAATGGTTTTATCTTATCAGATGTAGTGCGAGATTTTAAAAAATATACCTCTAAAAAAATTATTCAAACTATTATTCAAGAACCAGAAAGCAGAAGAGAATGGATGCTGGATTATTTTAAAAAAGCTTGTGAGCATATAAAACAAGAACAACAATATAAAGTTTGGCAAAACGGTTATCATGCGGAACATATATATAGCAATAAATTTATAAAACAGAAAATTGACTACATTCACAACAATCCTGTAAATGAAAAAATTGTAACGATGCCGGAAGATTATTATTTCAGTTCTGCAAGAAATTATGCAGGATTAGAAAATGAATTAGACGTGATTTTATTAGATTTATTTTAGTTGCCAATTGGAATGGGCACAGTTTGCAAAACTGCGCTAACGATTGTTGTAAATACGGGCAATCTGAATTCCTCTTTTTTTGTATTTTTCTGCGATATTTAATAAACTTCATTTAAAAATGACACCAACCTTTTTTGCAACACAAGCATCATTTAGAGAATGGTTAGAAAAGCACCACAAAGAGGAAACGGAACTTCTCGTTGGTTTCTATAAAGTGAATAGCGGCAAACCTTCCATGACTTGGTCGCAATCCGTGGATCAAGCACTTTGCTTTGGTTGGATTGACGGTGTACGAAGATCAATTGATGCTGAAAGTTACAGTATTCGTTTTACGCCACGAAGAAGCAGCAGTATTTGGAGTGCCATCAACATCCAGAAAGTTGAGGAACTCACAAAAGCCGGACTAATGACTCTTGAAGGGCAAAAAGCATTTGATTTACGTACAGAAAATAAATCCCGAATTTATTCTCACGAGAAAGAGCCGGTTGCTCTTGCCCCAAATTACGAAAGCCAATTTAAAGAGAACCCACTAGCTTGGGACTTTTTTAATGCACAAGCGCCTTCCTACAAAAAGGTAATGATACATTGGATAATGACAGCAAAACAAGAAAAAACCAGACTATCACGGCTTGAAAAAACAATACAAATCAGTGAACAACAAAAACGAATGCAATAAAAAGTAAAATCCTAAATAATTAAACAACCAAAATGCTTCAATTCAACCGCACTTATTTTGCTTTTACAATATTCCTTTTTCTCTTGGAAACAGTCATCGCTTTGTTTGTTCATGACAACTTTATAAGACCTTATTTTGGAGATTTTTTAGTGGTCATACTACTCTATTGTTTCCTGAAATCGTTTCTAAACGTATCGGTTTGGGCTGCCGCTGGTCTTGTGTTGCTCTTTTCATTTGCTATCGAAATTGCACAATATTTTAATATGGTTGAAAAATTAGGATTACAGCATTACAAAATTGCTATAGTTGTTCTTGGAAATTCTTTCGCCTGGATGGATTTGCTTGCCTACGTGCTTGGAATTTTGGCCGTAATTAGCATTGAAAAATTCATTCCAAAACAAGAGAATAAAAAACAATAAGAGCTTCGGGCTATCGCTAAAATAAGCTATTCCATACAGCAAATTCTTGCAAAAATATCTTACGTTTGTAAGAACACAATACTAAAAACTTTAAATTATGATTCAAAAACTGTTCTCCCCAACTTCTTGGTCCGCTAATGCAACCGATTGGGCTTCGCTTATTTTACGATTAACACTTGGTTTGTTGATGTTGAGTCATGGCATTCCTAAACTGATGAAATTAATAAATGGTACAATGGAATTTGGTGACCCAATAGGCATTGGTGTTCCGGCATCATTGACTTTGACTGTTTTTGCCGAAGTTGTATGCTCTTTATTAATTGTAATCGGATTATGGACCAGACTGGCATTGATTCCGCTAATTATTACCATGGCAGTAGCCGTGTTTATTGTTCACATAAATGATGATCTGGGAACAATGGAATCTGCATTAATGTATTTACTGTGCTATATTGCCCTATTTTTATTGGGAAGCGGTACCTATTCAATGGATTCCGTTTTGAAAAGAAAAGCTCTTTAAAAAATCATTGAATATAAAAACGTCCTAAAATAAGTTGTGTTTTGTGCCAACTTAACCATGAAAGAGCAACATACTTTTGATATGCAATTTGCTATGTCGGAGTTTCTTGGTCACTTGGTCTCTATGGCGGTCAAAGTCGTAAACTGTTCGTGTGCTTCAGTAGAAATATAAACTCCCCAGAGAACCCTTGCCTTTAATTGATTGGACCGATTACTGGAATCTAAAGCGTCTGTTTTTTTGATAGCGCTCCTTATCGCCTGTCTTAACATCGGATGGATTGACCACCAAAACGCTCCAGCCTAAGTTTAAAAAATAGCGGGCTGCGGAAAACCCGCAGTAGCCTGCTTCATAAACTAAATCCACTTCGTGATTAGGGAATGTTTGCTCCACATATTGAAATAAATCCTCGGCAACAGAAGGCATCGAGTATGTTCCGTGAAAAAACAAATCAGTTTGAATGGAAACGCTCCAGCTTTTTTTGTGAATATCTAAACCAATGAATATCTTTGGTTTTCTTAAGGCGTCTTGTAATTGCATAATCTTCGTTTTAGTAACTCTAAGTTATGCTTTTACATAGATGCTACAACGGATTTAGGCAATAGGCTTAATGGAAAGTAGGTTTAGTATTTTGGATGATTTGCTTCGCCTGTTCGCTATCGCTCGGGTGGCAAATCCGAAGAATAAGCTTAATTTAATCCAAAATTATCTAAATTAGTCTTCCTACAAATTATCAAATAAAAATAAATAAGAAACATTTTATACATGAAAAGAATTACTGTGTTCTGTGGATCCAGTTTTGGAAACGAAAAAAATTATGAAATTCAAGCTTTCAAACTGGGACAAATAATGGCCGAAAATAATTATGAACTCGTTTATGGCGGCGCAAAAGTAGGTCTTATGGGAAGTGTTGCAGATGGCGTTTTAAATCATAACGGAAAAGTATTTGGTGTTTTACCAAGCTTTCTGATGAACAAAGAAATCGCACACGATAGATTAACCGAATTATTCATCGTTGAAAGTATGCATGAGAGAAAAACCAAAATGAATGAACTTAGCGATGGCATAATTGCTTTGCCTGGCGGATTTGGAACTCTGGAAGAATTTTTCGAAATGCTGACTTGGGCGCAACTTGGGCTCCATAAAAAACCAATCGGAATTTTGAATGTCGATGGTTTTTATGATTTACTGCTGGAATTTGTTGCAAACATGGTCGATAAAGGTTTTCTAAAACCAACCAATCAGCAAATGATACTGGTGAGCGATAATGCCGCAGATTTGCTTAATAAAATGGAAAATTATGTCGCTCCCGAAGTTGGAAAATGGATTAAAAAAGGAAATGAATAATTAAGAGAATCAAGACTTTAATTCAACAAATGAATAACAATCAAAACGCGGTTAGCGCATTATTAGCTGAATATCAAAAAGCGATTATTGAATTGCAGCACGTAATTCATGATATTTCAGAGGAGGACTTAACATTTACAGTAGATCATGCGACGCTAAATCCGGATTGCAAATCCATTCAAACGATACTTTCTCATGTGGTGAGTTCCGGATATTCTTATTGTGTTTACATTCAGAATTTTAAAAACAAGAATACTGTACGTCCCGAAAAAGTAAATCGAAGTTCCATTGCTGACTATATAAATGATTTAGATAACGTTCTAAAATTTACACAGGAAACATTTGCAACTATTGAGGATGATGTGCTTGAAGAATTAGAGGCTTCAAAAAAAATTAGGACTTCTTGGGGACAACTTTATGACATCGAACAATTAATGGAACATGCAATAGTTCATATTTTACGTCACAGAAGACAAATTGAGACATTTAAAACCACAATTAGACAACTGCACTAAACTGCAAACAACTGAGCATTAGTTTGTTTTTATGGTATAAAACAATATATTTACTTAAATTAGCCTTAAAACGAGTAAGACAATTATTCCAAACCAAAAAAATACGAACAATATGAAGTGGACAGCATCTTTTTTTCTTATCCTAATTATCAACATGGCAAGTTATAGCCAAAAGATTGATGAAGCTGCAGTTATAAAAAAACTACTGGAAAAAGAATCCGCAACATGGAGAGCTGCTGATAGTAAAGGTCATACGGAGTGCTGGCACATTCAACCGTACAGCCGAATATTAATTTCTACTGCTGATGGAGTAACACTTGATATTCCGCCAACTGCTATGATTAACACCAATCCTAATGCCATGGGAAATGGCGGTTTTTCTGTAAATACAAATTATAAAATGAGTATTAATGGGAATAATGCTTGGGTAAGCCATGACGAAGAATCTACGGCTAAGGATGGCAAAAAAACTTTTTCTTATGAAATTCGATTATTAGAAAAAATAAAAGGACAATGGAAATTAGTGGGGCAATCCATCCACTTATATAATCCAAAATAATTTCCTAAACTTCATCTGCAACGAATTTTATCTATTTTAGTCTTCACTAAATAGAAATCGCTATGGCTCGATATTTCAAAAAAAATAAATTTTGATCTAAAACAGCACCATTCTGCAGTGAGTTGTAACTTATATTGACTTAAACGAAATAAAAACACAAACAACTGTATATTAAATACTTAAAATAAAAAATATTAAAAAAAAGTATGTTTTTTGTACCGATGAAATAATTATTTGTTTAAATTTACAGTATTGGTTTAAACAGTCAGGAACACCTACTACCTCATCTTTTAAACTTGATATGTAAATTTCAAACCTACTTCAGCATTACAAAATTTACTATCCTAATTAACTAAAAAATCCGCCCCAGTAATTTTCTATTGTTTCTAATCTAGCATACCAATAATGGTCTGTTTATACTTAAAAAACATACGAAATGGGGAAGTACAAATACATACTGTTTTTTGACCAAATTGGTATTGATGCTATTGGTAAAGTTGGTGGCAAAAACGCTTCTCTCGGCGAAATGTACAATCAACTCAATCCAATAGGGATTCGTATTCCTAATGGGTTTGCTGTGACTGCTGAAGGATATCGTCTTTTCAGGAAAATGAATAATCTGGAAAAACCATTGAAGGATTTATTATTTTCATTAGATACACAACACTATTCCAATCTTTCTTCCATTGGAGAAAAAGCCAGAAGCCTTATTTTATCAGCTGCCATTCCGAACGAAATTCGGGATGAAATTTACGCTGCCTACCAATCCCTTAGTGAACAATGCAACAGCAATACTCTTGATGTGGCCGTGCGAAGCAGTGCTACGTCTGAGGATTTACCAACTGCGAGTTTTGCAGGTCAAATGCAATCGTTTTTAAACATCAACGGTGACTCCCAATTATTGGATGCAGTTCATCGCTGTTTTGTATCCTTATTTACAGATCGAGCCATCAAGTATCGTCATGACATGGGTTTTGCTGCATTAGACGTTGCCATTTCTGTTGGCGTACAGCAAATGGTACGAAGCGATAAAGCTTCGTCCGGCGTAGCGTTTACCATTGATCCCGACAGCGGTTTCGAAAACACCATCATCATCAACGGGTGTTGGGGATTAGGAGAAAATATTGTTCAGGGAACGGTAACTCCTGATGAATGGATGGTTTTTAAACCTACTTTAGAAAATCCGGATTTGAATCCCATTCTGAAAAGACAGTGCGGGAGAAAAGAATTCACGATGATTTATGCTGAAAAATCAGCAACCACATCGGCAGAAAATACCATTATCAACACCGATACTTCTTTCGAAAAACAAAATCAGTTTTCGCTAACAAATAAAGAAGTTATTCAACTCTCTCAATGGTGTTCTAAAATTGAAAAACATTATAAAAAACCAATGGATATTGAATGGGCAAAAGACGGTTTGAATAACCAACTCTACATCGTTCAGGCCCGACCGGAAACCGTACATGGAAAAGCCAATAAACAAGTTCGGGAAATTTACAAACTCAAAGAAAAAAGCACGCTTTTGACGCAAGGAATTGCGCTTGGCGATAAAATTGCTTCCGGAAAAGCGCGTATTCTAAACAGTCCACAAGAAGGCGATTTATTGCAAAACGGGGAAATCATAGTAACCGATTTGACTAATCCGGATTGGGATCCCATCATGAAAAGAGCCTCAGCAATTATCACCAACAAAGGCGGACGTACCAGCCATGCAGCGATTGTTGCCCGAGAACTAGGAACCGTTGCCGTTGTGGGTTGTGGAAACGCTACTTCTGTTATAAAAAATGGTCAGGAAATCACCGTTTCCTGTGCCGAAGGCAAAGAAGGAAACATCTATGACGGAAAATTGAAATGGGAAGTATCAGAACAGGATTTCAGCAAACTTGAAATGCCAAAAACAGCTCCCATGCTTATTCTTGCTGATCCCGAAAGAGCGTTTGAGTTAAGCCATTATCCCAATCAGGGCGTGGGTTTGATGCGAATGGAATTTGCCATTTCGAATACTATTAAAATTCATCCGTTGGCGTTGTGCGAACCTGAAAAAATAACAGATGAGAAAATTATTTCCGAAATAGTCGCAATGACAAAAGGCTATGAAGATCCTAAAAACTATTTCATTGATAAACTGGCTGAAGCTGTAGCAATTGTTGCCGCCGCTTTTTATCCAAAAGAGGTAATTGTTCGAATGAGTGATTTTAAAAGTAACGAATATGCCAACCTCATCGGAGGGAAATATTACGAGCCAGATGAGGAAAATCCCATGATTGGTTTCCGTGGTGCCTCGCGTTATTACAGTGATTTTTATCGAAAAGGGTTTGCTTTAGAATGCGAAGCCATGAAAAAAGTACGAAACGAAATGGGACTGCACAATGTAAAACTGATGATTCCTTTTTGCAGAACCGTTGAAGAAGGTGAAAATGTACTTACCGAAATGTCTAAAAACGGATTGGTACAAGGCATTAACGGATTACAGGTATATGTCATGATTGAGATTCCGAGTAATGTATTAATGGCCGATGAATTTGCAAAACTCTTTGACGGATTTTCTATTGGTTCCAATGATTTAACGCAACTCACATTAGGTTTAGACCGCGATTCCGCACTGGTAAGTTATTTGTTCAGCGAAGAAAATCCTGCTGTCAAATCTTTAATTAAAGAAACGATTCGGGTGGCCAAACGTTTTGAAATAAAAGTGGGATTGTGCGGACAAGCTCCGAGCGATCTCCCCCAATTTGCGAAATTTTTAGTGAACGAAGGAATTGACAGTATCTCGTTTAATCCAGATGCTCTAATAAAAGGAATTGAAAATATTTTGGAAGCGGAAAAGAAAACAAAAAGAAAAATTCTAATGTAAATCGATTTGATTATGGAAGCAACATTCAAAAATAAAGTAGCCATCGTGACGGGTGGTTCCTCAGGAATCGGTAAATCTACTGCCTTGGCTTTCGCCCAAAAAGGAGCTAAAGTAGTTGTCGTGGATTGGATAGAAAACAGTGAAACGATGCGGCTTATCAAGGATTTAGGTGCCGAAACCATTTTCATCAAATGCGATGTTTCAAAAACCGAAGACGTAAAAGCGATGGTTGAAAAAACTATAGCAACTTTTGGACGTTTGGATTATGCTTATAACAATGCAGGTGTCGAAGGAATATCCGCTGTTACACAAGATTGCACCGAAGAAAACTGGGATCGAACCATAGGTATCAATTTAAAAGGAATTTGGCTATGCATGAAATATGAGATTCCCGAAATAGTAAAACAAGGCAAAGGAGCTATTGTGAACTGTGCTTCTGTAGCCGGATTAGTTGGATTCGCTGGTTTACCTGCTTATGTAGCGTCTAAACACGGCGTTATTGGATTATCAAAAACAGCAGCTTTAGAATGTTCTAAACTAGGAATCAGAATAAATGTTGTTTGCCCGGGAGTCATACAAACACCTATGATTGATCGACTTACCGGAAAAACGAAAGAAGCAATAGAACAATTTACAGGTTTAGAGCCAATAGGACGTTTTGGCAAACCCGAAGAGATAGCAAATGCAGTGGTCTGGATGTGTTCAGACGAAGCTTCATTTGTAACTGGACATGCAATGGCAGTAGATGGCGGATTTGTCGCACAATAATTTTTGAGTTTTAATACCACTAAAAAATGTATAGAATGTATACTTACGAAGTAAATCTAAAATGGTCCGACAAAAGGAAAGGGATCTTAAGTTCTCCCGTTTTGCTTCAAAATATTGAAGTCGCGACACCTCCTGAATTCCCGAAAGGAATGGATAAAATTTGGTCTCCAGAGCACCTGTTTGTTGCTGCAATAAACAGTTGTCTATTAACTACTTTTCTGTCGATTGCCGAAAATTCAAAACTTCAGTTTATAAGTTTTGAGAGTAAATCGACTTGTATTGTCGATAAAATCAATGGGAAACATACCATAACCGAAATCATTCTTCAACCCAAACTCGTCATCCATTACTCCCAAAAACCAGAACGGGCAAAACATATTTTGGAGTTGAGTGAAAAGGCCTGTTTGATTTCAAATGCCATTAAAACAACCATTCGGTTAGAGCCAGAAATAATTATTGAGTATAATCTTGTTCCACTTGGCAATTCTTTCTAGAATAGTATTCAGAAAATATTTCCAAAAAAACAGAGCATAATTATCCGAGTACTAGATTTCAATAGTAGCACAAGAGTAAAATAACGAGTCAAAAACTGATTCAAAAAAGATAATTCATGGATGCGAAAAAAGGACTTTTACTTTTATATCAAATGCTGCTCATTCGGCGATTTGAAGAAAAAGCTGCTGAGTTATACACTAAAGCCAAAATCAGAGGATTCCTGCACTTATACATTGGTGAAGAAGCCACAGCAGTAGGGATAATACAGGCTTTAACTGATAACGATACTGTATTGAGCACCTATCGGGAACATGGTCATGCTTTGGCACGTGGCATTGATCCTGATGTAATCATGGCAGAAATGTATGGAAAAATAGAAGGCTGCAGCCGAGGTCGAGGTGGCTCCATGCACCTTTTTGATGCTTCAAAAAATTTTCACGGAAATAATGCTGTATTGAGTGGCAATCTTTCAATAGCTGTTGGAATGGCATTGGCATCCAAAAAACAAAAGAAAAATAACATTATCTGTTGCTTCTTTAGCGAAGATGACATTACCAAATGTGAATTTCAGGAGGCTCAGAATCTGGCGGCACTCTGGAAAGTTCCTGTTTTATTTGTCTGTGAAAATAATCTGTATGCTAAAGGCAACACAGTCCGGTATTCGCATACTGTAGTAGAATTAGAAAAAAAAGGTATTGCATCTTCAACCGTTGATGGTATGAATTTAATAAAAGTAATGCAGGCTGCCAATGCGGCTGTAGAAAAAATAAAAAGTACCGGAAAACCCTATTTACTGATTTGTAACACCTATCGTTTTAGAGCATACTCCATGTTTGATGTCGAATTATACCGTGCTAAAAAGAAAGTGGAGGAATGGAAAAGACGAGATCCGATTCCGCAATTTGAGCAGTTTCTTTTGCAACAACAATGGATTACGGAAAGTGAGATTGCTGGTTTTGAAAGTAAAATAAAAACAAAAATCCAGAAAGCACTGGATTTTGCCGAAGAAAGCGCTCGGGAACCATTAGAGCAATTGACAAAATTTGTTTACACCGAAATTTAAACTATAAACATTAAAATCAAAAAACACCATGAAAAACTTTACACTAAACTCATTGAAAGAAAACAGAATGGAAGACATCCAATTTTGTCAAAGTTGCGGTATGCCTCTTCATGCAGACAAACTAAAAGGAACCGAAAATAACGGTATCAAAAGCAATGATTATTGCAAGTATTGTTATGTGAACAGTGATTTTAAAAATCCGGAAATGAATCTGGACGACATGAAAAATGCTGTACAAACCTATATGGAAAAAAGAAAACTTCCCAGTTATATGATTCAAAAAGCCGTAAATATTTTACCCGCTTTAAAACGTTGGAAAAGCAAACAACAATAATCAATCCTTCTCATGAAAAGCAACATGGCCACACAATCCATCACCTATCGTGAGGCTCTGAATCAAGGCCTTCGCGAAGCATTGCAAAATGATAAACGCGTCTTTTTGATGGGCGAAGATGTGGGCCGTTATGGAGGAGCTTTTGCTGTAAGCAAAGGATTATTGCAGGAATTTGGTGAAGAACGCATTATGGATGTCCCACTTTTAGAAGCTGGTTTTGTTGGAGCCGGAATTGGAGCAGCAATGGCTGGTATGAAACCCATTATTGAAATAATGACAGTCAATTTCAGTTTATTCGCAATAGATCAAATTGTGAACAATGCGGCTACTTTACAGCACATGTCCGGCGGACAATTGAATGTTCCTCTAATTATACGTATGGGAAGCGGTATTGGACGCCAGTTAGGAGCACAACATTCGCATAGTTGGGAACCTTTTTATGCACACATTCCAGGATTAATTGTCCTATCAGTGGGAACGCACGAAGATGCAAGAAGCATGCTGTATGCCGCCCTGCAAAGTCCTGACCCTGTGTTATTGTTTGAATATACGATGCTGCTTAATCTCGAAAAAGAAATAGCGACTGATTTGCCAATTGCCTCTATTACTAAAGCTAAAGTGTTACGAGAAGGAAAGGACATTTCGATTATCACTTACGGAACCGGAGTGTATAAAAGTTTAGAGGCTGCTGCCGAATTAGCTACCGTTGGGATTGATGCAGAAGTCATTGACTTAAGGGTTTTGCGACCATTAGACGAGGCCACTTTCTTGGCTTCGATTGCCAAAACACATCGGGTATTGATAGTAGAAGATGCTTGGCGCTCTGTGAGTATTTCTTCAGAAGTGAGCGCGCGTATTATGGAAAACGGCTTTTATAATTTGAATACTCCCGTACAACGATTGTGTGGTATTGAAGTCCCTATTCCCTACCCTGCGCATTTGGAAGAAGCTGCTATTCCTCAAAAAAATGATATCATAAGTGCCGTAAAAAAGATGCTTTATCGGAATTAATTTTTTTGATAAAAAACACCAATTTGAGAAGCAACATAAGCATCCGTTTGCTCTTTAAAACCGCTGATTAAAAACAACTTATATTCATTAAATTTAAAAATAAGAATTGAAATTACTGAAACAAGTTTGCTAAAAATTCACTACCTTAACAAGTATTTTTTTAGAAATGAAAAACAGCAAAAATGAAAGTATTAGTCTATAGCATATTGGGTTTTGATAAGGCTTTCCTTGAAAAAGCAGCGCATGGTAATCACGAATTAGTTTTTACGGAGCAACCTTTGAATGAAAGTACCGCAGCCCTTGCCAAAGGATTTGATGCTGTTTCACTTTTTACTTCTGATGATGCTTCAGAGACAGTATTGCAGAAACTATATACTTGTGGTGTAAAATATATTGCTCTGCGTTCCGTAGGCTATGATCATGTTGATTTGGCCCGAGCAAAATCATTAGCTATGAAAGTGGCAAATGTTCCTGAATATTCGCCTTACGCCATAGCTGAACTCGCCGTAGCCTTGCTAATGGCACTAAACAGAAAACTGGTTTTAGGTCAGACGTTAATGCAAATTGGTGATTATCGTTTGGATCATTTGGTGGGTTTTGATTTGCATGGAAAAACAATAGGTATTGTAGGAACTGGAAAAATAGGAGCTGCATTTGCGAAAATAATGCATGGTTTTGGTTGTAAAATAATAGCCTTTGATATTAAGGTAAACAAGGAACTCATGGATGAAATTCCAATTACTTACGTTTCACTAAAAGATTTATGTGCCACTGCTGATGTGATATCCGTTCATTATCTACTCAATGGAACAACAAACCATCTGTTTAATAAAAGCACATTTTCATTAATGAAAAAAGGAGTGATTTTTATTAATACTGCCCGTGGAGGAATTGTAAATACAAAAGACTTATTAGAAGCAATCGAAAATAAAACCATTGGCGCAGCAGGATTAGATGTTTACGAAAAAGAGAAACCAATATTTTTTCAAGATCATACTGATACTCCAATACATGATGATTTGTTTTTAAAACTTCGTTCCCATCCTAATGTGATGGTTACCGGACATCAAGGTTTTTTGACAAACGAGGCATTAGAGGGAATTGCACACACTACAATTGCGAATTTGAATGCCTGGGCCTATAATGGTATTTCTGGAAATGAGGTGAATTGATACCCGTTTTGAAATCATTTGTAAACGAATAGAATATTTTATTGTTTGTCTGTTTTTTATAATCATGCTGCGGTTAGCAGTATTAAAAACTCAAAAGATGAAAGGATCCTTTAAACTCGGAAAAGTATCTGGTATTGGAATATTCATACACTGGACATTCACTTTACTTATTCTGTTTATCATTTTCATGAACTATAAATCAGGGCAAAATGTCACTCAAATAATTTGGTCTGTGGTGTTTATCTTGTGCATTTTCGTTACTGTTTTATTACACGAACTCGGTCATGCTTTAGCCGCAAAAAATTACAACATAAAAACCAAAGACATCACCCTTTTACCCATTGGCGGATTGGCCAGACTGGAACGATTACCAGAAAAACCATCCGAAGAATTAATAGTTGCTTTTGCGGGGCCTTTGGTAAATATTACATTGGCCTTTATCACAGGGATTTTCATTACGATTCCGGATACTTCAGAACAATTAATGGCAGAATTATCTAATGGCGTGAACGCGAATAATTTCTTTCTTAATTTCTTTTTAGTCAATTTCTGGTTGGCACTTTTCAATTTAATCCCCGCATTCCCTATGGATGGCGGCAGGATTTTACGGGCGCTATTATCGTTCAAGTTACAAAGGCATGTTGCCACAAGAATTTCGGCACGGATAGGACAACTATTGGCAATGGGATTCATTATTTTTGGATTTTTCACTTCCCCGATTTTAGTTTTTATCGGTATTTTTGTCATTATTGGAGCTCAGGTTGAAGCAGATTATACGGAGTCTAAATTCATCTTGAAAGGCTTTAAAGTGCATGATGTTGTCATGAAACAATATCCTACGATTGATGCAAATGATACTGTAAAAACAGCGGTTGAATTAGTATTGGACAGCCAAAACAAGAATTTCCTGATTACTGAAGAAGGCATTCCGGTAGGAACACTGAATCGGGACCAAATTATTATGGCACTTTCAAAAAAAGGAGATGATGAATTTATTTACAACGTCATGGACCGAAATTTAGTTTACCTCGACAGCGATTCTCTTTTAGAAAAAGTTTTTGAGCTCATTCAACTCAATAAATCAAGATTAATGCTCGTTATGGAAAATAATAAAGTTGTTGGTATTTTGGATGTTGAAAATCTTATGGAATTTCTTTTAATTAACGAAGTGAAAATAAATAAAGCCCATGATAGAAAGTAAAAATAGCCTTATTGCTCCAAAAAATCTGGAACTTGTTTACAGTGGCGAAGATTATTTTTCTCGATTAGAGGCTATTATTCGGAATTCACAGATTGAAATTCACATGCAAATGTATCTTTTTGAAAACGATGCAACCGGAAATAGAATTATTAAAGCATTAAAAGAAGCCGCTTCACGTAAGGTTCAGGTTTATGTCCTTTTGGATGGTTTGGGGTCTTTATCATTTCCCTCAGAAATACTAAAAGAAATGAGACAAAGCGGCATAAACATTCGTTTTTTTGCTCCTTTATTTTCAACCTATACTTTTTACCTAGGCAGAAGACTACACCGAAAAGTTATTGTTGCTGATGCAAAAGTCGTGCTTATTGGCGGTATAAATGTAGCCGATAAATATTGTGGTTCGGATACAGAAGCTCCTTGGCTCGACTATGCTGTTCAATTAAAAGGAGAAATTGCCGAACCACTTCAAAAATTGTGTGCCGATATCTATTTCAAAAAAAGACACTTACACAACAGCAAAATAAAATCTTCGTTTCTTGTTCAGGAAGATGCCATGGTTCGTATTCTTCAGAATGACTGGTTAAAAGGCAAAAATGAGATTTGTGATGGGTATATAAAATCCATTAGAAATGCGAAAAAAGACATCATTATTGTGGGAAGTTATTTTCTGCCTGGGATTCGAATCATTCGAGCCTTGAAAAAAGCATCTAAAAATAAGGTGAAAATTAAATTAATTCTTTCGGGAAAATCAGATTTACCGCTCACAAGGCGCGCTACCTGCTATCTCTATGACAAACTGCTTAACTATAATATTGAATTGTACGAATGGGACCAATCCGTCTTACATGGAAAAGTGGCAGTAATAGATGGCAATTGGACCACAATAGGATCATTTAATCTGAATAATTTAAGTTCGTATGGAAGCCTTGAAATGAATGTTGAAATAAATTCTGATTTATTTTCTAAAATGTTTCAAGCACACCTCATCGAAATTATTGCTCAATGCCAAAGCATAACACTCCAATCACTCAAAACTAAGAACAATCTATTTACAAAATCCATTAACTTTCTTTCGTATTGCGTTACCCGAATAATAGAAATAATAGTCACCTATACTCCCTATAAGCGATTCAATAATTGATTTATAGAATAGAAATCAAGGGTTGAAAGTCTTTTTTTGTGCCAAAACAAAAAAGTATATTCTGTTTCTAAAATCAAAATCATTGTTGAAAAAATTATCACTATTAGTACTGTTAATAAATTATTTTTAACTAACTTTATATATGATTTTTAATCATTTAAAACATTAATAATAAGCATTTTATAAATAAATAACAATGGAACCACACCGACTAAAAACTAAAAAAAAAGAGGATTGGATTCAAAAAGATTTGGAGAGTAAAATTCCCAAATTAAGCAGTAAAATAGTGTTTATTCCCAGTCAGGATGAATTATTTTTCTAGTTCATTTCTCAAAGAAATTTGTTAGCCCAGGTTAACATCGGAGCCGTGAGTCACTGCTCTGTAATTGAATGTTCTTTCAAGCACCAGGTTTAAAAGATTCTCCGCAGAGCTCCGAACTTTTAAACCGGTATTCTTAATCGGGGTTAGGGACAGAATAGTCCCTACTCCATTAACGATTTCAACGCTATGGATTTTACTCAATACAAAGAAACCTTTACCGAAAAATCACACAGACTAGGCTATTCGCTGCCTAATATTCAACGTTGTCTGGATTATGCCGAAGTATTATTTTCTCATGACGTACCGGTTATTTACAATCCAACCCATTTATCACTTCTAGTGGGATACAAGAAAGAATATTTAAAAAAAGCGGCTGTTTATCCCCGCTATTTTTACCGTGATTTTGAGATTTCAAAAAAAAATGGCACAAAACGACTTATTTCTGAACCGCTTCCGAGCTTGAAAGAAATCCAACTCTGGATTTTGAGAAATATCCTCAATAAAGTTCCCATTAGCCCTTTTGCGAAAGCATACAAAACCAATGTAAGCCTTATTGAAAACCTGAAATTTCATAAAAATCAGCCTAAAGTATATACATTAGACTTAGAAAATTTCTTCCAATCAATTACCATTGAATTAGTTGAAAAAGAGTTTCATCAATTGGGATATTCTAAAATGGTATCAAGACTGCTCTCCAAATTATGCACACGAGACAGAACTTTGCCTCAAGGCGCACCTACAAGTCCATATCTTTCGAATTTAATTTTTAAAGATGCCGATGCTGAGATTGCCGCTTACTGCAAATTGCATAAAATAAGATATACCCGTTATGCTGACGATATGAGTTTTTCGGGGGATTTTGATGAAAATAAACTGCTCCATAAAGTCATTGAAACTATTGAAAAATTAAACCTTCGCATCAATAAAAACAAGACTAAACTCATGACGGCCAATACACGTCAAACCGTGACTGGAATTGTTGTGAATGAAAAACCGCAAGTGGCATTCCACAAACGCAATGATTTAAGACAAGCCATGTATTATATCAAGAAATTTGGTTTCGAGGAACACCGCGAATACAAAGAAATTAACCAAAAAAATTATCTCGAACATTTGTTGGGGAAAATAAATTTTGTGCTGCAAATAAATCCAAAAGACATCGAATTTTTAGAGTATAAATCTATATTGAAAGACCTAAAAAAGAAACAGGATTTAAAAGCTATGGAAGATGAATTACTACCAATATAAGAATTGAAAAACATTCTTGGTAAAAAAAACTATTCCATAAAAACTCCTTTTAGAGTTTTTATTATTTTCATAAACACCTGAAATAAAGATATTTATTCCTATTTTAATACCTGAAAATTAATTAAATTTGATAGTGCAAAATGTCTAAAAATCTCAATCATTTGTGCTGTCTTTTTCATGCACATAGATATTGATAATAGCAAGATTACAAACTCCTGACATCTTTATACCCTATCAAATAATTAAAAATAATACCTCATGAAAAAAATAACAACCATCATCGCAACACTATTTTTATCTACTTTTCTGCTGGCACAAACAACATGGAAAGCAGATCCAATGCACTCAAAACTTACTTTTAGCACCGTGCATCATGGTATTTCGGATATAGCGGGATTATTTAAAAAATTTGAGATAACCGCAACAACTAACAAAACGGATTTTAGTGATGCTGTATTTGAACTTTCGACTGATGTTGCCTCTATTGACACCGAAGTAGAAATGCGGGATAATCATTTACGAAGTGCTGATTTCTTTGATGTGGAAAAATATCCTAGAATGAGTTTTAAAAGCATCTCCATAAAAAAAATCGGGAAGAATAAATACAAACTTGTAGGAACACTCACATTACATGGAATCACAAAACCGGCAATAATTACTATGTGGTATAGAGGAACTATAGTGAATGAACAATCAAAAGCAATTACTGCAGGCTTTCAGTTTAGCGGAATTTTAAAACGTTCTGAATTTAATGTAGGTTCCAAATTCCCTTCGAAAATGATTAGTGATGAAGTACAAATTAAAGCAGATTGTGAGTTCATTAAACAGTAAATACCTTCGATTAAAGTATTAATAAAGCCTACAAATTATATAAAAACAATCCAGATGGCATTTATAGACTATTACAAGATTCTTGAAGTGGACAAAAAAGCAACCGAAGCCGAGATTAAAAAGGCCTATCGAAAACTGGCCCGTAAATACCATCCCGACTTAAATCCCAACGATAAGGAAGCCGAAAGAAAATTCAAGGAAATCAATGAGGCCAATGAAGTATTGAGCCATGCCGAGAATCGTAAAAAATATGATGACTATGGCGAAAACTGGCAACATGCGGAGGAATTTGAAAAATCAAAACAACAACAGCAGTACCATAGAGGTGGTCAACAAGATGGTTTTGGCGGATTCAGTGGTGGCGGAGATTTCTCTGATTTTTTTGAGTCTATGTTTGGAGGTCGTTCGTCAGGAAGTGGAGGTCGTCGTAGTGCACAGTTCAAGGGGCAGGATTTTAATGCTGAACTGCATCTTGATCTAAAAGACGTGTACACCACCCATAAACGCACCTTGACAATTAACGGCAAAAACATCCGTATTACTATTCCTGCCGGAGTCGAAAATGGGCAGCAAATAAAAATTAGCGGGCTTGGTGGCGAAGGCGCTGGCGGTGGCCCAAAAGGAGATTTGTACATCACTTTCACTATTGAAAACCATACCAACTTTAAATTAGACAAGCACAACCTCTACTCCACTGTTTCTTTAGATTTATATACTGCCATATTGGGAGGCGATATCTCCGCAGATACTTTTGACGGAAAAGTAAAACTAACCGTAAAACCAGGAACCCAAAACGGAACAAAAGTAAAACTGAAAGGAAAAGGATTTCCAGTTTATAAAAAGGAAGGTGAATTTGGAGATTTATACATTACCTATGAAGTGCAAATACCCACAAATATTACTGAAAAAGAAAAAGAATTATTTACGGAACTCGCAAAGTTAAGAACGTCATGAATATAGAAAGCCTCATACCGATACCTGCATTATGCATTCATTATAAAGTGGAACTCTCCTTTTTTGACAACCTCAGCGAAATGGGTTTACTCGAAATAAAAACAATCGAAGAAACACAATATATCCATCCGGATGCCATCTATGAAATAGAGAAAATGATACGCATCCATCAGGAATTAGATCTTAATACTGAGGGAATTGATGTAGTGTTTAATCTATTACAAAAAATTGATGCTTTGCAAAATGAGCTTGTTTCCACTAAAAACAGATTGCGTTTGTATGAAAGTTGAGATTTGAGAATCCCAATATTCTTTTTACTGAATATAAAAAGTAAAAAATATGAACTGGCATTTACTACCGCTATCAGAAATAACACAGTTGCTAAATACAACTCCATCCGGTATTGATGATATTACGGCATCAGAACGCTTGTGCGAACATGGGAAAAATCAAATTGAAGATAAAAAAAAGAAGACAATTCTACAGATGGTGCTTTCTCAGTTATCTGATTTTATGATTCTCATCCTTATCGCTGCGGCAATTATCTCAGGCATAATAGGAGATGTTACGGATACAATAATTATTCTAGCCATCATTATTATTAATGCTGTCGTGGGATTTATCCAAGAATATCGGGCTGAAAAAGCAATGGAAGCATTAAAGAATATGGTCGCAAACCATGCCCGTATTTTACGTGAAGGAAAAACAATCGACCTTCCTGCATCGGATATCGTTCCTGGTGATGTAGTGGTACTTGAAGCGGGAAATGTTATTCCTGCTGATGTCCGTTTTTTTGAAACCCATCAAATAAAAGTAGATGAATCAGCACTTACGGGCGAATCAAACAATGTAGAAAAAAATCCTGAGGAACTTCCCGAAGGAAATTATGCGCTTGGTGACCAAACCAATATGGGGTACAAAGGAACATTTGTAACTAACGGACGAGCGCTGGCTTACGTTACAGCAACTGGAATGCATACTGAACTTGGACACATCGCAAAAATGATCCAAACCGATGAAACCTCTACGCCTTTACAAAAAAGGTTAGCAGCTTTTGGCAAACGATTATCAGTGATTATACTTATTATCTGCGCTATAATTTTCTTAATCGGATGGTTGCGGGGAGAATCTGTTTTGACCATGTTAATTACTTCTATTTCACTCGCTGTTGCCGCAATTCCTGAAGCTTTACCAGCATTAGTTACGATTGCTCTTGCTTTTGGTGCCAAAAAATTAGCTAAAAGCAATGCACTTATTCGAAAATTACCGGCTGTGGAAACTTTGGGTTCCGTGACGTACATCTGTTCTGATAAAACGGGAACTCTTACGTTGAATAAAATGACTGTACAGGAAATTTTTGAGACATCGGATACAGAGTATGAGCCTTTTTTTAAAGAAAAAAACACATTGCTGCACGCTATCGCTTTAAATAATGATGTTACAAAAGATGAAAACGGAAAATGGTTGGGCGATTCAACAGAGTTGGCATTGGTACAATATGCATCCGATAAAAATTTGAATCGCTCTGATTTAGAACTAAAATTACCTCGAATTGGAGAATTGCCTTTCGATTCTAAAAGAAAATGCATGACTACAATGCATCAAACCCAAAATTCTAATGGTGAAATAATCGTGATTACAAAAGGGGCTGTCGATGTATTGTTTCACAAACTGAATGACAATCAAAAATCACTTATTCCTGAATTTGAACGTAAAGTCAACGAAATGGCCGAAAAAGGATATCGGGTTTTAGGGTACGCAATGAAAACACTTCCGTCCTTACCGGATACTTCAGATGCTAATTTGATAGAAAATGAATTAACACTTATTGGGTTTGTAGGCATGATTGATCCACCACGAGAAGAAGCAAAACAAGCAGTTTCTGAATGTAAGGAAGCCGGTATTATTCCGGTAATGATTACGGGTGACCACAAGCTGACCGCCAAAGCAATTGCCGAAAAGCTAGGCATTATTGTCACGGATGACGACCTAGTTTTAACAGGTTCAGAACTAACTGCATTAACACAGAGTGAATTTATACAAATTGTCGAAAAGGTAAGAGTGTATGCCCGTGTAAATCCAGAACAGAAACTAAGAATCATTAATGCTTTACAATCCAAAAATCATTTTGTGGCAATGACTGGCGATGGTGTGAATGATGCTCCGGCGTTAAAAAATGCTGATATTGGTATTGCTATGGGAATCAACGGAACCGAAGTTTCTAAAGAAGCCTCGCACATGATTTTATTGGATGATAATTTTGCTACCATTATTATTGCTGTTAAACACGGCAGAAAAATATTTGACAACATCCTAAAATTTATTAAATACATTATGACAGGAAACTCAGGCGAAATATGGGCGATTTTTTTAGCTCCATTTTTTGGGTTACCCATTCCGCTATTGGCAATTCACATCCTGTGGATTAATCTGGTAACGGACGGTTTACCCGGATTAGCACTAGCCTCAGAACCATCTGAAACAAATATTATGAAACGTTCCCCCAGAAATCCTAAGAAAAATATTTTTTCAAACGGAATGGCTTTACACATTTTATGGATTGGTTTTTTAATGGGCTGCGTCACCATAGGAATGCAAGCTTACGCGATATATAATGCTAATACACATTGGCAAACGATGGCTTTTACGGTGCTTTGTTTTAGCCAGTTGGGACATGTAATGGTTATTCGTTCCGGCCGTGAATCTATATTTAAAATTGGTTTTTTTTCTAACAGACCTATGGTTGGTGCCCTATTGATAACCATTGTCCTTCAATTCATGATTATTTACATGCCTTTCTTTAACGAAATTTTTAAGACCCAACCTTTATCTTTATATGAATTGGGACTCACCTTAGCGATATCAAGCATTGTATTTTGGGCCGGAGAAATAGAGAAATGGATTAAAAACAGGAACAAATAGACTTTGATTAATACGCTTTCTTTTATGACTATTTGTGTGATTTTTTTTGAAAATAATTTGTGTTCCCTTTTTTAATTTTATTTTCATTTTTGTCAAAATCCCATTTTTAAATTCCTCGTAAGAAAGTCAAAATAGAAGTTCCTATTTAAAAAACATCGTTGTTTTTTAAAATCTGTTTTTTTTCGACAAAACCCTAAAAAAAACAGCTGAACAACACCTTTAAATACTGATAATCAGACAAATAATCGTATATTTGAGTAGCTGTTTTTTTATTAAAAATTAATTCATTTGCTAATGAATAGTATTTTTAAAATAATCGAATTGTTTAAAAGTTTTTTACTTGAAGTTGGCGAACTCTCCTATTTTGCCGGGCGTTTTTTTAAAGAAGCTTTTAAAAGCCCTTCGGAATTCAAAGAGTTCCTTAGACAATGCTTTTATATGGGAAATCGTTCCTTGTTGCTTGTTGCAGTTACAGGATTTATCATTGGCTTAGTATTCACTTTACAGTCACGCCCCACATTGCAGGAATTCGGAGCCGTTTCCTGGATGCCGTCCATGGTAAGTATTTCACTTATCAGAGAAATTGGGCCCATCATTACCGCTTTAATTTGTGCTGGTCGTATTGGTTCCGGTATTGGTGCTGAATTAGGTTCTATGAGAGTTACAGAACAAATTGACGCCATGGAAGTTTCCGGTACAAATCCTTTCAAATATTTAGTGGTAACCCGCATATTAGCAACTACTTTCATGCTTCCTATTCTGGTTTTTTTTGGAGATGCCATTGCCATTTTTGGTTCATTTTTAGTAGAAAACATAAAAGGGAATGTTTCTTTTTTATTGTATTACAATCAGGTTTTTGATGCATTGGAATTTGGGGATTTAATACCGGCAACCATCAAAACGTTCTTTTTTGGTTTTGCCATCGGGTTAGTGGGTTGTTTTAAAGGATATTATTGTAAAAAAGGAACTGCAGGTGTCGGTTTAGCAGCTAATTCTGCGGTGGTTTTTACCTCGATGTTATTGTTTATTATTGATTTTATTGCTGTTTTTATCACTGATATTTTTTATGATTTATAACTGATTATGAATACATCTATACCAAATCAAAAGGCCATAATAGAAATCAAAGACTTAAAAAAAAGCTATGGTGATAATCATGTTTTGGATGGTTTTAATATGGTTTTGAATGAAGGAGAAAATCTGGTAATCATGGGAAAATCAGGTTCAGGGAAATCTGTTATGATAAAATGCCTTATTGGATTAGAAGAACATGACAGTGGAACTGTTGTAATAATGGGAAAGGATATTAGCGAACTCAGCCGGGAAGAACTGGATGACCTTCGGACAGAAGTAGGTTTTCTTTTTCAGGGAAGCGCACTCTATGACTCAATGACCGTCAGGGAAAATTTAGAATTTCCCTTAAGGCGTCACAAAAAAAAATTTGGAAAAATAACCGATACCACGCCACTGGTTATGGAAGCTTTAGAAAATGTGGGGCTGGCTCATACCATAAATTTAATGCCCGAAGAGCTTTCGGGAGGAATGAAACGAAGAATCGCTTTGGCCAGAACTTTAATTCTGCAGCCAAGAATAATTCTTTATGATGAACCAACTACTGGTTTAGATCCTATTACGGCAAAGGAAATTTTGCTGCTAATGATGTCTATCCAAAAAAAATACAACACTTCGGCAATTATCATAACACACGATGTGGATTGCGCCAGAGTGATTTCGAACCGAATGATTTTATTGGTTGACGGTATCAATTATATCGAAGGAACTTTTGAGGAATTATCAACCTCAACAGATCCTAAAGTACAAGCTTTCTTTAAATAAGAATACATATGGAAAAAACGACATCACAAAAACTGCGCCTTGGACTTTTTGTAATCATTGGATTAACGCTATTTGTACTGGCAGTGTATTTCATTGGCGATAAGCAAAAAATGTTTGGAAAAACCAATCACCTTGAGGCGGTTTTTAATAACGTAAGCGGCCTACAATTAGGAAATAATGTACGATATTCCGGAATAAATGTAGGTACTGTCCGCGGAATAGAAATGATTAATGACTCCACCATCAAAGTGGATATGCTCATTGATAAAACCATTTTTCCTCACATCAGAAAAAATGCAATTGCCACGATTGGCTCTGATGGTTTGGTAGGTAATATGATTATAAATATTATCCCAGGTAAAGGGATGGAAGCCTCTGTGAGTCCCGGCGATGAGATTAAATCTTTAAGCCGAATCCGTACTGATGATTTACTGAATACCCTTGGTGTGACCAACAAAAATGCGGCGCTTTTTACGGCTGATTTACTAAAAATTACGCAGGAAATCAATCAAGGTAAAGGAACAGTGGGTTTATTGATTAAAGATTCCACTGTAGCCAATAACCTAAAAGAAACCATGCAGTACTTAAAAATTACCGGAAAAGGAACTTCCGAATCTGTGACAAAATTAAACCGACTCATTTCTTCCTTAGAAAATAAAGATAATGTGATAGGATTTTTGAAAGATACGGCTGTTGCCAATGATATGAAAGCAGTCGTTCGCAATTTAGACAAATCCAGCACTGAAATAAACAAAGTAGTAAGCAACCTCAATGCGACAATTGCAAACATTAAAGATGGAAAAGGAGCTATAAACTACTTATCGAATAATCCGGCATTAGTTCGAAAAATAGACTCTACGATGACAAATATTAACGAAGCGAGTTCCCGTTTGAATGAAAATATGGAAGCCTTGAAACACAATTTTTTATTTCGGGGTTATTTTAAAAAACAGGAAAAAGCAAGAAATAAAGATCCAAAGAAAGAAGAAGTGGATAAAAAATATTGAACTGCAAAATAGATAGAATCATGGTTACAATAGAGAAATTAGGAATAATTCTAAGTCCTACTGACAATACATTTGAAAATAACGGTGTGTTCAATCCCGGTATCTATCAGGATGGAAATACCATTCATGTTTTATACCGAGCGGTAGAACATGGAAATTTTTCAACCATAGGCTATGCAAAAATGGATGGCCCACTTAAAGTAAAGGAAAGGCATGAAAAACCGCTGATAACCCGTGATTTCGATTACGAAAAACACGGCGTAGAAGATGCCCGAATTGTAAAAATTGAGGACACTTATTATATCACCTATACTGCTTATGATGGTGTCAATGCAATGGGAGCATTAGCTACGTCAAAGGATTTGATTCATTTTGAGAAACATGGAATCATAACTCCGCATGTAAATTACCAAGAATATGAAAATTTTGTAACTTTTTGTGACATCAATAAAAACAAGTTAAATCCAAAATACCATCAATACTATAACCTTTTTGCTCAAATAGGATTAGTTGAAGATGAACACAGATTGCTTAGAGATAAAGATGTGGTTTTATTTCCAAGGAAAATAAACGGAAAATTTGTGTTATTGCACCGCATTTGGCCTGGAATTCAGATTGTACAATTTGATGATTGGAAGGATTTAACCGAATCTTTTTGGGAAGATTATCTTAAAAACCTTGTCAATCATATCGTACTTGATCCAAAAGATATCTTTGAGGTAAACTACATTGGTGCCGGCGGACCGCCTATAGAAACTGAATTTGGCTGGTTGATAATCTATCATGGTGTTCAGGAAACTACAACAGGAAAAATATATCATGCCAAAGCCGCATTACTGCAATTAGACAAACCCGAAATTGAAATTTCCAGATTACTTTATCCGCTATTTTCTCCTACCAAGGAATGGGAAATAGAAGGCGAAGTTAGAAACATAGTATTCCCAACCGGTCATGCTTTATTTGGAAATGACCTTTACCTCTATTATGGTGTAGCGGATAAGCATGTTGCAGTAGCAAAATTAGACATTAATGAATTGCTACTTGAATTGAGAAAGCAATCTTAGAAAAAGCGCCATGAAACTCCAAAAAGGAATAAAAATGTTACTTGTAAGTTCGTATCCACCAAGAGAATGTGGTATAGCAACTTTTTCAAATGATATTGTCAATGCAGTGAAAATTGTTTTTGGAGATACATTGCCGGTTGAAGTATGCGCTTTGCAAAATAGTGAGCAACACTTTGAATATAATAATGAAGTAAGCTTTATTTTACCCGTTGATTCATTGGAACATTACCGAATGGTTGCCGAAAAAATAAATGAACGAAACGATATAGGACTTGTGTGCATTCAACATGAATTTGGTTTATTCAGGGGAGAATATGGGGATTATATACTCTCTTTTATATTAGCTTTAAACAAACCAATTGTTACTGTTTTTCATACCGTGCTACCCAATCCGGATGAAAAAAGAAAGAAAATAGTTCATGCAATAGCTGATTTATCTGATCGTATCATTGTGCTTACTAAAAACTCACAGACAATTTTGACTACTAATTACAGTGTTGAAAAAACCAAAACTATTGTAATTCCGCATGGCAATCACAATGTATTATGGGAACAAAAAAACATTTTAAAGAACACTTATGGTTTCTCGGATAAAATAGTGATGGCTACATTTGGTTTAATCAGCCAAAATAAAGGCATCGAAACCGTATTACAAGCGTTACCTGAAATTGTTAAAAAAAATCCCGAAGTAGTTTTTTTGGTGATTGGAAAAACACATCCTGAAATAATCCGTCAAGACGGAGAAATGTACCGAAACAGTCTTATCAATATTGTACAAGAACTTCATCTGGAAAACAATGTCATTTTCATTAATGAATACCTGCAATTGTCGCAATTACTGGAATATTTAACTTTATCAGACATTTATTTATTCTCTTCCAAAGACCCTAATCAAGCCGTAAGCGGGACATTTGCTTATGCCATGAGTTGCGGTTGCACTGTAGTTTCTACTCCAATTCCGCACGCCGTTGAAGAATTGGTAAATGGCAACGGAATACTTTTGAATAGTTTTGAAAGCTCAGAAGAATTCAAAAACGCAATAGTATACTTGATTGAAAATAAAGAAGAACGAATAGCGATGGGCAAAAATGCCTTTTCGTTGTCACACGCCACTAACTGGGAAAATATTGCTATTCAATATCGATTGCTTTTTGACCAATTAACCAATCGAGAAGAAGATTTAAGGTTCAATTTTCCTCCTATAAAACTAGACCATATCAAGAAACTCACTACTGATTTTGGAATACTTCAGTTTTCAAAATTCAGCCAGCCCGATCCTGAATCAGGTTACACATTAGATGATAATGCCAGAGCATTGATCAATATGGTTCTGTATAATAAAGCTTTTCCGGATAAAAACACCTTAAAACTAGCAAATACATATCTGAATTTCATAGAAGGCATACAGCAAAACAACGGTTGGTTTGACAACTACAAAGATTTTGACCATCAATTAACCAAACAAAACAAAGAAGTAAATCTTGAAGATGCTAACGGCAGAGCATTATGGAGTTTAGGAACCGTAATTTCCCACAGGGACACTTTACCATTAGAAATGATTTGCCAAGCGGTAAAATGTTGGGATAAAGCCATCAAAAGAATTGATGATATTAAATCTCCAAGAGCAATTGCGTATGCGTTGAAAGGCCTATATTTATATCATTCTATTTATAAAGACGAAGAGATAAAGACCCATATAGAGAAACTTGCCGATGAACTTTTGCGCCATTATAATATCAATTCAGCTGAAAATTGGTGCTGGTACGAGGATTATATGACCTATGCCAATAACGTTTTGCCGGAAGCGATGATGTACAGTTATTTAGTAACCAAAAATCCTAAGTACAAAAAAATTGCGGCAATCACATTTGATTTTCTACTTTCTCATTATTTTATGAAAGGACAACTGAAAGTAATCTCAAACAGAGGTTGGTTTAAGAAAGAAAATGAAAGGATTTTCTACGGAGAACAACCTATTGAAGTGGCAACTACCATTATTGCATTGGATTTATTCTATGAAGTTACCCGAAATAAAAAATACAAAGACCAACTTAAACTGGCTTTCATCTGGTTTTTAGGAAATAATCATTTGAAACAAATCATGTACAATCCAGAAAATGGGGCGTCCTATGATGGACTGGAAGACAAACACATTAACATCAATCAAGGAGCCGAATCGACTTTATGCTATTTTAAAGCCCGACTAATAATGGAAAAATATACCTGAAATCAAACGTATCATTTTCACTAATCTAGTTTATCCGTACATAAATTAACATTCATTATGATTATTCTTTTTTAGATACTTTTCAACGCTTCAATAAGTAAATCAATATCCTCTTTTGTATTGAAATGACTGAACGATATACGCAAACTCGGTTTCTTCAAATCTTCTTCAGAAAGCATTTCGGCTAAAACATGCGAAGGCTTTACACTTCCTGACTGACAGGCGCTTCCGCGGGAAACTGCAATTCCTTTCATGTCCAAATGGAATAATATCATCGCTGTTTTTGCTGCTGCAAAAGGTAATAAAACATTCAAAACGGTATAAAAACCATCCGGATTTCCATTAATTTTAAATTCCGGAAATTCAATTTTGAGTTGGTCAATCAAATAACTTTTCAACTCCGCAATATGCTTTTGTTCAGTTTCTAAGTTGGTATAGGAAACGTCCAATGCTTTTGCCATACCAGCGATTTGATGCAATGCTTCGGTTCCGGCGCGCAATCCTTTTTCCTGTTCGCCACCAAAAAACAAGGGTTGCAACCCTGAATTTTTTCGAATAAAAGCAAAACCAACGCCTTTAGGTCCATGAAATTTATGGGCACTTGCCACAATAAAATCAACAGGAATCGTTTGCAAATCAATCGTTGCTTTTCCAATGGATTGTACCGTATCCGAATGAAATAAAACATTATGTTCTTGACAGATGCGACCTATTCGTTCCAAATCCAGAACATTCCCCGTTTCATTATTCACGTGCATTAGGCTGACCAATGTTTTCTTTTCCTTCGAAAGCAACTCTACTAAATGGGTAATATCAATTTCTCCATTTGGTTTCACATTCACATAATCAATTTGAATATCGTACTCTTTTTCTAAAACCAGAGCCGTGTATAAAACCGCATGGTGCTCTATTTTACTGGTAATAATTCGTTTTACCTGTAAATCCTTAACCGCAGAACGAAGAATCCAATTGTTAGCTTCGGTGCCACAAGATGTGAAAATAATTTCCTGTGCAGTCGCATTTAAATTCTTAGCAATAGATTTTCTGGAAAGTTCCAATATACTTTTGGCGGCACGACCCAAACTATGCGTTGACGATGGATTCCCATAATCTTCCGTCATTACTTTGGTCATTTCCTGGATTACTTCGGTACGAATAGCGGTTGTAGAAGCGTTATCGAGATATACTTTTTTCATTTTTTTGAAAATTATAAATTATTTTAAACCCTCTATTTCTGCTGGAATACTTTTCGATTTTCTAGAAAAAATAAGCTTTTCATTAAAAACAACTATCGAAATCATAATCAGGAAATAGGAAAATAACTGAAGTGAACTAACGTTTTCATTATAATAAAATATCGCTAATAAAAACCCAATAATCGGATTAATATAAATCATAATCCCAACTGCAGACGAATTAATTCCTTTTAATGCGTACAAGTTTAAAAACAACGGAATAATCGTAAAAAAGACTACGATTACCAGTAAACATCCATAGAATAAGGGTTCTGTGGGCAAATCTCCGCTATAATTGGGATAAAAAGGAAGCAGAATTATTGCCGTAAAAACCAATTGAATTGTCAAAACTAGGAATTTATCCAATTCACTATTTTTTCGTTGACTCACTAAATACATTGCATACGTGGCTGCCGTAATAAGGCTGTAAAAAATGTCTTCAAAATGATTCAATGACAATAAAATACAACTAAAGGCACTTATCAAAACGGCAACCCATTGCCATTTACTCAGTTTCTCTTTTAATATAAAAAAAGCCAGTATGGTCGTTAAAATTGGGCAAATCATATACGCTAATGAAGCCGCTTTTACACTAACGTGATTCATCACATAAATAAAAACAAACCAGTTTGAGGATAGAAATACGCCGCCGCCAAGTGTCAACGTGATAACACTTTGCTTTTGTTTTGCTGTCATCGATTTGAAATGATTCCAATTTTGCAGCATGATATTGCGTCGAAAAACGACATTGATAATTACCATCAGCGCCACACTAAAAAAAACACGGTAAAATAAAATGTCTAAAGAAGGATAATTGTGTAATGGTTTTAATGCTAAACTAAAAAAACCCCAGATAAAAAAGGCAGAGAAAGCAGCTAAATAATATTTGTTAGGTCTCATTATAGTGTAAAATTTGCGCAAAGATAATGATTTCTATTCGCTTTGAATTCATCCAATAGCAGCAATACAATAAAGCACATGCTATTGTATTGCTCTCACTATTTGAAATTTAAAAACCCAATATCCTGTTAAATAATCTATTTTTAAAGGGGAATGCAATTGGAACAAATTAAAAATTCTATTTTTGTTACAAATATTATAAAAATGAAAAGAGTTGTAAGCCTACTGGTTTTTGCGTTACTGTTAAACGGTTGTGATGATGGAGATTTGATTCAAGAAGACATTAGTTTTGAAGATATTGCCGCACAAAATTGTACTACAAATGATATTATCTATAAACTAAAAGATAGCGAAGCCCTTATTCTTGAAGTTCTGGGATTTACTTTCCCAACTGAAACTATATCGCAGGAATTAGACATTAATACTTCAAATCGTGTACTATATCGCTTTTACAATGGCGCCGTAACTTCCTCAACCATTTGCGAAACCATTCCGCCTGCAACGCCAATTGTTATGGATCAATGGACTACTTCAGGTGGAAAAATAGTTATAAATACTACCGCTATCAAAACTACAAATACTACTGATAACAGTACTAAAATTACAGGTTACAATCATAATATTACCTTTAAAAACATCACATTTGTAAAAAGTAACGGAACACAAGTTTACGAAACATTCCCTTTTGGGGACTATATAATTAGTGCTACACCTTTACCTTTTGCATTCAATAAAACGCTTGAACAATGCAGTTCTTCAAAACAATTGTATGATTACAATAGTAGTGAAGCACTTATTTTAGACATTGATCCCGCTTTAATTGTTAATGAAGCGACACCGCTAAACGCTCCAAGAACCGGATTAATCAGTGACACAAAAAACAAACTTACATATCGATTATTCTCCGGTTTACTTACGGGTGCTTATTTTTGCAACACTACTTTTCCGGCAACTCCTGCAGTAAGTGAAGAATGGATTGCAGTGGCTGGAGTGGCAAACGAAAGCGGAATTATTGAGGTAACAACTGCTACTTTAGGAGCTGGTTTCAAACACACCGTTGTCCTTAAAAAAGCAAAAATGAAGAAAGGAAGCAGTGATTTTATTTTGGGTGATAATTACATTTATGGTGAATTATTGACTACAAATTAATCCCAAATAAGAAGCAAAAATAGAGGCAAAAAACAACTGTTTTTAGTCCCAAAAAAAGGTCCGATTTTTAAGCTGTTTTCATTAGAAAATTTGCTTGAAAATCGGACCTTTTTTTTGAGCTTTTAAAAACTAAAATAAAACTTACATGGCACTTTGCTTGATAAAAACTTCTGTTGCACCTTGACCATATTTTTGATAATTCCCTTCTTGAAAAGCAATGTTATCATAGCGTCCCAATAAAAAATCCAGCTCTGCTTTTAGAACTCCTTCACCCACGCCGTGAATAAAAACAATCTTTGGAATGCGATTTCGGATGGCAAATTCTATGTGTCGTTTTGCCGTATCAGTCTGCAAAGTCAGAATATCATAATTCGACATTCCGCGTTTATTTGGTACCAGTTTTTCGATGTGTAAATCAAACTCCGGAGCGGGAATTTCGTGCTTTGATTTCTTTTCTTTTACAAAACTTCGTGGTTTTGGCATCTCTTTTTCTTTTGAAACCTCACTTACATTAATTCTTCTAATGGAATCAAGTAAGTTACTGGAATCGTTTATTTTAATTAATTCATTGACAAAAAATGTCATCATGAATCCATCCTCTGTTTCAATCGTAACTTGCTTCTCGTTGACTGACAACACTACTCCATTGATGGCTTCATCGAGTACTGAAACCTTATCTCCTTTGTTAAACATTTTCGTCTTCTTTATCTTGATTTTTACTTGGCGTCTTGGCACTCAATTGCATCATTCCCATCATGAAAACCACAATTGCAATTACCATTATATACACATTTTTTTCGGCACTTACCTGCTCGTATAAAGCAACAGTTATCGCCACAACCATTATTGGAATTATAAACTTTCTCATCTTTTTAAATATCAGTTTTCAAAAGTAATGAATTTAAAATTACATCAATTATTATCGCAACCGTTTCTTATTTTTTCGTAAAATTGTAAAAAGAAAAACCATTGTATTTAGAAAAATATATGCTCCCTTGTTTAAGCAAAACACTCTTTGGAATAGAGTGTTTGGGCTGTGGTTTTCAGAGGAGTTTTTTGTTGCTTTTGAATGGCAATTTTGAAGGTGCTTTTAAGATGTATCCAGCCATTTTTACCACCCTGTTATTTCTAGGAATTCTAGGTTTTAATTTTATCGACAAAAACAGGAATTACAAAAAAATCATCATTGGCTCAGCAATCTTAAATGGCATTTTTATGATTGTGGGTTATTATTTTAAGCACTACTAAAAAGTTCTTTTTTTGATTTTTTTAGAACAAAAATATTATTTGATTCGAGTCAAAATATCATTCATCATTTCGATTTGGACTTTTTGAATTTCTATTAATTCTTCTTGTTGGTGCATGATTAAATGATCCAGTTTTTCATGAAGCATTCTAATTTCCAGTTCTGATTTCAGATTTATCATATAATCTTTTTTGGCTCTTTCCCTATCTTTTTCTTCCTGACGATTTTGACTCATCATAATTACTGGAGCTTGAAGTGCGGCAAGACACGACAAAATTAAATTCAACAAAATAAATGGGTACGGATCAAATCCTTTATTCAAGAAAACATAAATATTAATGAGAATCCAAAAAAGAATAAATACTCCAAAAAGGATTATAAATTTCCAGCTTCCGCCAAAAGCAGCAACTTTATCCGCTACTTTTTGCCCCACTGTACGAACACCTATTTCATCCTCTACAGTACTCACTAATGATTTATCTTCGTTCAAGGAACCGATAACTCTGGTTTCCAGATTTGACAACTCCCCTATTTCGACCAATAAATAATTAGAAATGTATTTCTCCCGATACATATTCAACTCCCCGATTGATAGGAATTTCTCCTCATCAAAATCAGGGTAATCATTTTGAATAAGTGCCAATATTGGGTTTCGAATGGTTTTGGCAGCAATTTTATCCGCTATTGGAAATTCTTTTTGGGAAATATCGCTTATAAAAGTAGTCTTGGATTTCATGGATTGTTATTTATTGGCTAATTTAAAAAAACACTTTCATCAAAACTAATAATTCAGCTCCTATACATTGAAAATAAAACAGATACGCCCCAACTTTTTATCTTAAAAAGTTAAAACAGTAATTCCCACTGCATTTACTATCCATTTATTTAACAAAAGTGTCTAAATAAACAAGATAGCTTTATGTTTAAGAAAGAAATAATTCGAAATAGTTCAATATCTTTGCGATTCGTTTTAAAACCCATGAAAATGTCACTGAACTACAAAAATATTCCTTTCTGCTATTGTTGTTGCTGTTTTTAAAATCCCCCTTTAAAAAACATTGTTCAAAAACGAATACTAATTGTAATCAACTTAAAATCTGATTATTACAATTTAAGACATCAAACAGCATGAAATCACAAAAAATATTAGACCTTATTGGAAACACGCCTTTAGTAGAAACTACTAATTTGATACAAAATAAAAACATAAAACTTTTACTCAAACTAGAAGGAGACAATCCCGGTGGCAGTGTAAAAGATCGGGCAGCCTACAACATGATAGCTTCTGCACTGGAAAGAGGAGAAATCAAAAAAGGTGACAAACTCATTGAAGCAACCAGCGGAAATACGGGAATTGCTTTGGCGATGATTGCCCAATTATTCAATATCGAAATCGAATTGGTGCTTCCAGAAGATTCCACCAAAGAACGCACCCAAACCATGCGTGCTTATGGCGCAACCGTAATTTTGACACCTGCAGATACCGGAATAATAGGCTCCAGAGATTATGCTGATAAAAAAGTAGCCGAAGGCGGTTACATCATGCTCAATCAGTTTGCAAATGACGACAACTGGAAAGCACATTATAAAACTACAGGCCCTGAAATATGGAATGATACAGAAGGAACCGTAACCCATTTTGTTTCTGCTATGGGAACAACGGGAACCATTATAGGCACATCTACCTATTTGAAGGAAATGAATCCTGCGATTCAAATTGTAGGCGCTCAACCCAGCGATGGATCTCAAATTCCGGGAATCAGAAAATGGCCAGAAGAATATTTACCTAAAATTTTTGACGCAAAAAAAGTAGATACAATCATTGAAGTCTCTGAAGAAGAAGCACGAGCCATGACCAAACGTTTGGCTCTGGAAGAAGGAGTTTTTGCAGGAATGAGCAGTGGCGGTTCAGTTGCAGCTGCAATAAAAATGGCCGAAGAATTAGAATCAGGAGTTATTGTAGCCATTATCTGTGACCGTGGCGATCGCTATTTATCTTCAGATTTGTTTGATTAAATTAATTACACGTTATAAAAATAACCTTCCTTTTCTGTATCTTTCGGATATAAAAAGGAAGGTTGTTTCGATTTTAAGCAAGAACAATTTCTATTTTAATCAATACACTATTAACTGATTCAAACTTTATAATCTGGTTACAAATGAAAAACACACCATTAATTTACTGCATTCTATTTTTATCAATCATTATGGGAGGAAAAGTACAGGCTCAAGACTGGCCAAATTTAAATAAATACCAAAATGAAAATGCAAATCTGAAACCGGTAACACCCGGACAAAAAAGAATTGTATTTATGGGAGATTCCATAACTGAATTTTGGAGTATAACCGACCCCGAATATTTTACCAGAAAACCATACGTTAATCGCGGTATTAGCGGTCAAACTACGCCTCAGATGCTGATACGTTTCAGAGCTGATGTTATCGCTTTAAAACCCGCCGCTGTACTTATTTTGGCTGGGATAAATGATATTGCCGGCAATACCGGTCCTGCAACATTGGATATGATTGCAAATAATATTTTTTCGATGGCCGAATTGGCAAAAGCAAACCAGATTAAAGTCATTCTTTGTTCTGTATTGCCCGCTTATGATTTCTCTTGGAAACCCAATCAAAATCCTGCTGAAAAAGTAATGGCTCTCAATAAAATGATAAAAAATTACGCTGACGCCAATGGCATTCTATATCTTGATTACTTTTCGGCTATGGCAGATGAACGAAAAGGATTGCCTGCCTCGTATTCTAATGATGAAGTACACCCAAATAAAACAGGATATCAAGTAATGGCACCACTTGCGGAAAAAGCAATTACCAAAGTCTTATCCCAAAAATAAATTATTACTTTAAAAAGAAGCAAAAAATGAACTATCGCAGACTGGGTAAAACAGATTTTGAAATTTCAGAAATATCACTTGGAACATGGCAGGTAGGCGGAAAATGGGGTTCTGCTTTCAATGATAAAACCGCAGATGAGTTAATCAATACTGCGATTGACAATGGCGTAAATTTTATTGACACTGCCGATGTTTATGAAAACGGATTGAGTGAAACTGCTGTAGGTCGAGTGGTTCGTTCCCGTTCTGAACGAATTTATGTGGCTACAAAATGCGGTCGTCACATTAATCCGCACGTAAATGAAGGTTATCAGCCCAAAGTGTTACAACAATTTGTGGAAGATAGTTTGAGAAGAACTGGACTTGAAACACTGGATTTAATACAATTGCATTGTCCTCCGACTGAAGTATTTTATCGTCTGGAAATATTTGAAATGTTTGACCGTTTGAAAGAGCAAGGGAAAATTTTAAATCTTGGCGTTAGCGTCGAAAAAGTGGAAGAAGGACTAAAAGCGATTGAATTTCCAAATGTAACTTCGGTTCAGATTATTTTTAATCTTTTCCGTCAGCGTCCATCCGAACTGTTTTTCAAAGAAGCAACAAAACATGATGTTGGTATTATTGCTCGAGTTCCACTTGCGAGTGGGCTTCTGACTGGTAAATTCAATGCTAAAACTACTTTTGACACTCAAGATCATCGTAATTTTAATCGAAATGGCGAAGCTTTCGACAAAGGCGAAACATTCTCCGGCATTAATTACGAACTAGGCTTAAAAGCCGTAGAAGAATTGAAAGCATTATTTCCTGAAAGCACGAACTTGGCTCCAATTGCTTTGCAATGGATTTTAGGTTTTGATGAAGTAAGTTGCATTATTCCTGGCGCTTCCAATGAAAGTCATGTGCTGTCTAATTTATCGGTTTACGATTTACCTAAATTGACCTACGAGAAAATTGCAGCGATGAATGAAATTTATGAGCGTTATATAAAACCAGAAGTGCATCAACTTTGGTAATCATTTAATCATATAAAAAAGGCTCGATTTAAGTTAAATCGAGCCTTTTTTATATGTGAATTTTTATTTTTATGCTAACGTTGCAGTCGTCGAAATTGCAGCATTCAATAGTTTAGAAATAGGACAATTTTTCTCTGCCTTTGTCACTAATTCTTGAAAAACATTATCTGTAATTGCACTTATTTTTGCATTTACCGTTAAGTGGGAAGTAATAATTGTTCCTTCCACCAAGTCGATATCACATTTAGTCTCGATACTCTCTATTTCAAAACCAGCTTCAGTGATATAAGCCGAAAGTTGCATCGTAAAACAGCCTGAGTGCGCTGCGGCAACTAATTCTTCCGGATTAGTCCCCACTCCTTCTTCAAAACGGGATTTGAAAGAATATTGTGTGTCTTTTAATGTGGTACTTTGTGTGGTAAGTTTCCCGGCTCCTTCTTTAAGTGAACCATTCCAAACTGCGGTTGCATTTCTTTTCATAATTATAAATTTTTATGTTTTCTCAAATTTAGTTCATTTGTAAAAAAACGCTTTCGGAAATAGGATTTTTTAACGAAAATTTAAAGTTCGTTGTATTTTATACAATACGTTAAAAAATAATCGAAAAAGTAGCACCTTTATTAGCTCCATTGCTTTCTGCTAAAATTTGTCCATCGTGTCTTTCTATTATTTTTTTACATAAATACAATCCAATTCCTGTTGATGGCTCATTTGACGTACCTAATTTACTCATTTTAGTGAATTTTTTGAATAGTTCGTGGCTTTGCTTTTGGTCAAAACCTATACCTGCATCTGCTATTGTAAAAAACAATTTGCCTTCTTGCATATAAACACGAACTTTTATTTCACTATCCGGAAACGAGAATTTTATAGCATTATCAATTAAGTTTACTAAAACTCGTATCAATAATACTTTATCAATTTTCAAGAGTGCTTCTTCGACTTCAATTGATAAATCGAGTTTAAGGTTTTTATTACTTAGCAGCTGATCCAATTGTTTTGATACAACAGAAAAAATAGAAGAAAACTGAACAATATCATTTTCGGATTTTTTTTCTATAATTTGATCTTGCTCTTTCAGAAGCTTGATGAAGTTTTCAATATAATTATACTGTTGTTCTGTAGATTGAAGGATTAATTCAGCTAATTCTGTTATTGCTTCAGAAGGCTCTTCCTCTAAAATAAGTAATGCCACCGACTTAGAATTCCCGACAAAGTTTCTTAAATCATGGGAAAGCAAATACACTAAATCTTGTTTTTCAGTAATGAAATTTTCATTTTCAGCGATTGAATCCTGAATATTGCTCATCAATAAACCTGCTTCGTCAGAGAAATTAGTTGGTAATGAAGGAACAATTCTCTTGTTTCTATACACATGTAAGGCTTTAGAAGCTACTTCAATTGGCTTAATTAGCTGCTTTAAAAATAGCAAAGTTGTACCTGTAGCTACTAAGGTCATTATAAGTGCAAAAATTAAAATGGTATCTGCAGAAATAGTTTTACTGCCATAAAGCACAAAAAACAACAACCCAATCAACGGAATATGAATTCCTATAAATGCGACAAACAAAAATTTGAACGCATAACTTTTTTTAAGAAAACCTATGTTAGATAATTTTTTATACAACTGCATAGACAATTTGTTTTCGTTTTTTTTTAAACAACAGAAAATAACAAAGAACAAAATAAGTGATTAATTTCTTACCAATACTCAGGATTTTCTAAATAAAATATTAAATTAACTATTTTACTTCAACCAACATACGTTTAAAAAGAGTATTTGGTTCTTAAAGTCGTTTTTTTAATACTATTCTTATATTTTTTTATCGAAATAAAGTAAAATTACTTATCTGAAATCTTCCCTAAACAACAAAACTCAACTCTACCCCACAACTCACTGTCCCCAATTACAGAGAAACCCTCATTTGCGAAAGCTTTGGAATACTTGTCAGTAGAGAGCGATTCCTTGTTCCCTTAAAGAGAGTAGAAAAAATGCTCCTTTACAAGCGTAGTGTTACTGCTTGCGGAACTGGGGGTTTATGGCGGTAAGCCGCAATAGCTCGAATAAAAAACACTTGAAATTAAAAATATTTCCTAATTTGAATTTATAAAACCATTCAAACGCTTATTTTTGCGCTATGGCAAAGAAAAATACAGACAAAGTTGTCTTTCATCAAATAAAAGTCCTTGATGCTGGTGCAAAAGGCGTTTCGGTAGCAAAGGCTCCCGATGGAAAAGTAGTTTTTATCCCGAATGTGGTTCCGGGCGATGTGGTTGATGTGCAGACTTTCAAGAAGCGCAAGGCTTATTATGAAGGAAAAGCGGTTCATTTTCATGAATATTCAGAGCATCGTGTAGAGCCTATTTGCGAGCATTTTGGTGTTTGTGGCGGTTGTAAATGGCAGAATATGAAATACAGCCAACAGTTGTATTACAAGCAAAATGAGGTGAAAAACCATTTGCAACGCATTGGAAAAATTGAACTTCCGGAATTTGAACCGATTCTTGGTTCAGAAAAACAGTTTTTTTACAGAAACAAAATGGAATTTTCGTTTTCGAACAGCCGTTGGTTAACCGAAAAAGAAATTGACAGCACCGAAGATTTAGGAAACAGAAACGCACTTGGTTTTCACATTCCGAAAATGTGGGACAAAATCCTGGACATTAATAAATGTCATTTACAGGAAGACCCATCCAATGCAATTAGAAACGAAGTTCGCGCTTTTGCTAACGAACATGGTTTGACTTTCTTTAATCCAAGAGCCCACGAAGGTTTATTGAGAACTTTGATGCTAAGAACGGCTTCGACCGGTGAAATCATGGTTTTGATTCAGTTTTTTGAAAACGACAAAGCCAACAGAGAATTACTTCTCGACCATCTTTACGAGAAATTCCCGCAAATTACTTCGCTGCAATATGTTATCAATAATAAAGCGAATGATACTTTATACGATACAGATATTAAATTATATAAAGGAAGAGATTACATTCTAGAAGAAATGGAAGGTTTGAAATTTAGCATTAATGCAAAATCTTTTTACCAAACTAACTCCGACCAAGCATACGAATTGTATAAAATAACGCGCGATTTTGCCGGTCTTACCGGAAATGAAATTGTGTATGATTTATATACAGGTACGGGAACTATAGCACAGTTTGTTTCGAAAAAAGCAAAAAAAGTAATTGGTGTTGAAAGTGTTCCTGAAGCTATTAAAGATGCCAAACTGAATGCTGAACGCAATGAAATTACTAATTGTGAGTTCTTTGTAGGGGATATGAAAGTTGTTTTCAACGATAGTTTCATCGCACAACACGGTCATCCTGATGTAATCATCACTGATCCACCAAGAGACGGAATGCACAAAGATGTAATTGAACAAATTATGAAAATTGCTCCCGAAAAAGTAGTTTATGTAAGTTGTAATTCGGCTACACAAGCGCGTGATTTAGCTTTAATGGATGAAAAATACAAAGTGACTCGAGTACGTCCTGTGGATATGTTTCCACAAACGCATCACGTGGAGAATGTTGTACTTTTGGAAAAAAGATAGCGATTTAGGTTGCCGATTCTTGAATGTTGATTGCAGATTTAAAAAATTGATATTATCATTGAAATTTTCACTTCAGCTATCCTATTGCATACCGAATTACACAAAAACAAATTGTAAATGAAAAAAATAATTTTATTGGTATTTGCATTAGCACTTTCCTTCTCCAGTTGTGAGAAGGATGATATTTGCGATGCAAATACACCCACTACACCTCGTTTGGTGATTAGCTTTTATGATTTCTTGAATCCTTCGGTTTTAAAAAATGTAACAAATCTAAAAGTAGTTGGCGAAGGAATGACTGAGGGAGTTGTTTTTAATACTGCCACCGGAGATGCTAAATACCTTACGAATGGAAGCACGATTTCGATTCCGCTAAAAACAGTTGGAACCAGCACCAGTTATAGTTTTACTCTAAATTCTGGCAATACAAATCCAGCTTTGGTAAACGTAGACAATATAAAATTTGATTATACGACCCAAGAATTATTTGTGTCGAGAGCTTGTGGCTACAAAACCATCTTTACATTAGATCCAATAAATCCATACACACATACCGATGCTGCAGTTGCAGATGAAAAATGGATAGAATACATCTCGGTTGAAAAAAGTAACTTAGAAAACGAAAATGAAACACACATTAAGATCTTTTTTTAGTTTTTGTCTCCTATTATCGTTGACTTTGGTACAAGCTCAGGAAACTACTCCTGTAAAAAGTGATCCCAAAAACACCAAAACGGACCAGATGATTCCTGAAGCGCCATTACCATTGGTCGAAATTAGTCCTGAAATCATAAAGAACGATTCGATTCCTGTAAAAACAGACCGATATGGGATTCGTGTTGGACTGGATTTATTCAAATTGACACGCGCTTTATACGACGAAGATTATAAAGGAATTGAGTTTGTGGGAGATTATCGATTGACAAAAAAATATTTTTTGGCTGCCGAAATTGGAAACGAAAACAAAACCACTGATGATGACCGCCTTAATTTCACTACCAAAGGTTCGTATCTAAAAGCAGGTTTTGATTATAATGTTTATGAAAACTGGCTGGATATGGAAAATATTATTTCCGTAGGCATGCGCTATGGTTTCAGTACTTTTAATCAGCAATTAAACAGTTATAGAATTTACAATGCGAATCCTTATTTTGGCGAAGTTCCTGTAATTCCTTCCGGTGAAAAATTTGATGGTTTAACAGCCAGTTGGATTGAAGTGGTGGCCGCAGTGAAAGCAAAAGTATTCAATAATGTTTTTGTGGGTTTCAGTCTTCGATTGAACCGATTAGTAACCAACAAAGAACCGGAGAATTTCTCCAACTTATATATTCCTGGATTTAACAGAACTTACGATGGTGATTTTGGAGTAGGATTTAACTATACTGTTACATATTTTGTCCCTATTTATAAGAAAAAAGTAAAACCTGTTGCAGTTCCTAAAAAAGCTGAGAAAAAGTAATTACGAATTAGGAATTACGAGAATTACGAATAAAAACCAGTAATTAAATCTTATTGATTTTTAGAACGTAAAGTTTTTTGAATAGAGCCAATAATTTTCAATAACTCGTTTATATCAAATAGCAAACTTTCATTTTCTTTTTTAGAAATATAATCTGTATCGGTTAATAATCTAATCCAATAATGAGTTTCTCTAGCTTCTTTATAAGCAATGCTTAGTTTTGCAAAAAAATCTTTATCAGTTTGCCCACCAATTGCTTCCTCTATATTTGCAGCTATAGATGTACCAGAGCGAAGTAATTGTTTACTCAAAACATACTCTTTTTTCTCTTCGCACAAGTATTTATAAACTTTAACAATCCGAACCGCAAAAGCATAGCTTTTAATCTGAATAATATTTTCTTTCATAAAAGCTATTAATTAGTTTTTTTGCGCTTATCGTAATTTTTAATTCGTAATTCGTAATTTATAAGCTACCCTATTTCCTTAATTCCTTTCATGAAAATCCATTTCATGAATAATTTCTCTCCGTCTTTAGTTTTTACGGATTGAAATTTTGGTGCTAAAAGAGTTCCTATAACAAATGCCGTTAATGGAATCCAGAAAGAAGTTAAATTAGTATAATGTGCCACTACATATCGCGCGGAAATAAATAATATTGCAAAACATCCCAGTTGGTATAGAAATGCTCGTATTTGTAATTTGGTCATTTTTTTAAGTCTTAAAATTTTAAAGTCAAAGGTCGAAAAGTAAAAAATTGAATATTGCTTATTCAGCACTATCAGTAGTTACCTGAAACTTTGTTCTCTTACTTCCTTCGTACATTTCGTATTTTACCAAACGTGCTTCTAAACCGGCGTTAAAAAGTTTGATTTTTCTCGAAGGTTTTAATCCTACAAATTTCAATGCTTCCAGATTTGCTGTAATCATCCAAGCATTCGTTCCTGGGTAATTTTTCTTTAAGGTATCACCAATATTTTTGTAGAATTCCTCCATGTGAATATCCAAACGCTCATCATACGGCGGGTTGAAAACTATGTGCAATTTTCCTTCTGAAGTTTTCTCGGTATCAAAAAAGTTCTGTTCTTCAATCGAAATATATTCATCCAGATTGGCATTTTTGATATTGTCTTTGGCTTTTTGAACCGCACTTGGTGCTTTATCATAGCCTTTTATCGTGTAATGAAACTCTCTAATACGTTTCAATAAACTGTCTGAAATAGCATCAAACAAATCATTGTCCCAATCGTTCCATTTTTCGAAAGCAAATTCTTTACGGTTGATGTTTGCCGGAATATTACAAGCAATCATAGCTGCTTCAGCTAAGAATGTTCCCGAACCACACATTGGATCCAAGAAATCCGTTTGACCGTCCCAACCGGAAAGCAATAGAATTCCTGCTGCCAAAACTTCGTTTATAGGAGCAATATTGGTAGCGGTTCTGTACCCACGTTGATTCAATGCATTTCCTGAAGTATCAAGCGCTACTGAAACCTGGTCTTTATCGATATGGATGTTGATTCTTAAATCAGGATGTACTTTATCAATACTTGGTCGTTGCCCCGTTCTTTCTCTGAACTGATCGACAATCGCATCTTTACATTTTTGAGAAACGAATTCCGAGTGATTAAAATATTCCGAATGCACCGTTGTATCAATCACAAAAGTCTGATTGGCATTCAGTAATTTAGACCAATTCACTCCCGAAATGCCTTTGTATAAAGCCTGTTCATTATTTGCCTTGAAAAAATAAATAGGTTTCAGGATTTTCAAAGCCGTACGCAAAGACAAATTTGCTTTGTACATAAACCCTTTATCTCCTTTAAAACTAACCATTCTCACCCCTTGCTCCACGTTTTGTGCGCCAAGGTTTTGTAATTCTTTCGCTAATATTTCTTCAAAACCAAAAAAGGTTTTGGCAACCATTTTATAATTATTTTCCATTGTAAAATCAAGTATTCGTTGCAAAAATACACTAAATTTGCATCAATCGACTTAATTGAAAAAGAATAAATGTCTGCAGCACAAAATCCACCAACTGAAAATCATCTGAAATCATCTGAAAACTGGTATACCTCTTGGTTTGACACTCCGTATTATCACATCCTTTACAAAGACAGAAATTATAGAGAAGCGCAAGTTTTTATGGATAATCTTACCCATTATCTTAATCTTCCAGAAAAGGCAAAAGTATTGGATTTAGCATGTGGCAAAGGCCGTCATTCTATTTATTTGAACCAATTAGGATTTAATGTTCTTGGAGCTGATTTATCTGAAAACAGTATTGCCGAAGCCACTAAAAATACGAATGAAACCCTTCATTTCAAAGTACACGATATGCGTGAACCTTTTGAAGAAAAATTCGATGCTATTTTCAATTTATTTACCAGCTTTGGTTATTTCGAAAATGACGAAGACAATCTAACTACTTTAAAAGCCATCAAAGAAAGCCTTTCGGAGTATGGTTTTGCCGTGATTGACTTCATGAATGTTGCTCAAGTACTCGAAACACTGGTTCCTGAAGAAACAAAAACGGTTGAAGGCATCGAGTTTCATATCAAACGCTATTTGAAAGACGGTCATATTTACAAAGAAATTGACTTTGAAGATAAAGGTCAAAAATTTCATTTCACCGAGAAAGTAAAAGCCCTTACCTTAAAAGATTTTGAGGAATTAATGGAAGAAGCCGGAATTTATCGATTGGATATTTTTGGCGATTACAAATTAAAAAAATTCCATAAAACAGATAGTGAACGCCTAATCATGATTTTTAAATAAATGAATTACCTTTTACCTTTACTTTCCGTAATCATAGGATATATCGTCGCATTGATTATACGTCCAAAGAACAAAACCAACCTAAAATTGCTATTGGCTTTCAGTGGTTCTTTTTTACTTTCATTAACGGTGATGCATTTATTACCTGAAATTTATGAAAATGCAAACCCAAACATTGGACTCTTTATCATGCTGGGAATCTTGTTCCAGATTATATTGGAATTTTTCTCAAAAGGAGCTGAACACGGTCACGTTCACGGACATGAAATAATGACACAAATCCCGTGGTTATTATTCATCAGCCTTTGTATACATGCATTTTTAGAAGGATTTCCAGTAAGCCATCATCATGATTTAGCCATAGGAATTGCCATCCATCATTTACCTATTGCTATTATTTTGACTACTTTTTTCATCAATGCAAGTCTGAATAAAAAAGCCATTTTTTTCTTCATGGTCACCTTTGCAATCATGACGCCGCTAGGAACTATTTTATCTGATTATTTGCCAATATTAAACGTGTATTATACTGAAATTACAGCCATTGTAATAGGAATATTATTTCATATTTCGTCTACCATTATTTTCGAAAGCAGCGAAGGACACAAGTTCAATATCGCCAAAGTTTCGATGATTGTGATAGGAATTGCGTTGGCATATTTTATATAAATTTATAAAGCTAAGAAACAGATTTCTGTTTCTTAGCTTTTAATTTTCTAATTACCTCCAGTTCTTTTATTCTCCTCCTTATTTCCAAAATCACGCTGTTGTACATTGATCTTTTTGTTTCCAAAATTATAAACCACAGATAAACGTACAAATCGATTACTTTCTTTCTGCTCATATACCTGTTTTACACCGTTTATAACTGAAGTAAAGTCTTTTAAATAAGAGGTATTAAAAATATCATTTGCCAAAAATGCAATCTGCATGGTTTTATTAAACAAATCCTGTTTGAAACTAATATCAAAACTCGAGGCATATCCTACTTCATATAAACCGGATTTAAAAGGCGTTGTATACGTAAAATCGATTTGTAATTTTGTCGTTTTACTTAATAAAAAAGTATTATTTGTAGAAAAATCAATTTGTAGACTGTTTGATAGTGTAGCATTGATATCTTTAATAAATTCTGTTTTTGCTCCCAAAAGGTACAATGAATTTTCACTAGACCACCAATCTGTAAAACTTGCCGAGTAACTTTCCCCTATTCCATAATTTAAGTTTTTAAAATAATTCTCGCGGGTTACAATCTGAGTATTAGTTTCCGGATTTGAGGTAAACAAAACTCCATAACCGTTTGTAATTGCATTTACAAAAACACTCGTTCTAAAAATCTCTTTATAAGAATGCGCCAACTCAAAATTATCACTAAATGAAGGTCTTAAAAACGGATTTCCTTCGGAATAACTATTGCTGTTGATGTAAATTCTGAACGGATTCAATAAGTCAAAACGTGGTCTGTTAATTCTTTTTCCATAATTCAAACTAAAAGTATTGTTTTCGTTTTTCTTGTAAGAAGCATAAAACGTTGGGAATAATTTCAAATAATTATTTTCTGTTTCCTGATTCATTGTTTCAGAAAATCCATTTGTTTGAGTGTTCTCCAATCTTAATCCCATTTGGAAATTCCATTTTTCATTGAGTTTTTTATCTGCATTTACATAAACCGCCTGATTGTTTTCAGTGTATTTAAATCGGTTGGATTGGTTCAAATCTAATTCCGGAGTTCCTGTAATTGTATTGAAATAAAATACATCACTTACACTATTTGTAAAACTCATTTTTGCACCATAAGATAAATTCAACGCTTGAAGCGGATGTTCCATATCTGCCTTAAAACTCCAATTGTCAATATCCTGATTCGAAATGTTTCTTCCCGACTGATTTATATCAATAAATGTCATATCTGGCGTGAAATTATTAGCGACAAAGTTTCTATCGAATTTTGAACTGTAATTAAAATAATCTACATCAAAAGATAACTTCCTTTTTAAGGAATCTAGTTTGGTAATCAAATGTGCATTATACGTTTGATTTCTTGATTCTTTATCAGTGAAGCTATTGTTCAGTGTAACATTATCCAATTCGTTTTGAATATTGTAATTCTCAATTCTAATATCCGATTTAAAATCAGGGTTATTTCTATCGTTTAAATATTGAAATCCAATAGTAGTACGTTCTGAAAGATCATAATCTAAAGCCAATTTACCCGAAAGATTTTCAGTTTTTACCTTTGTTGCACTTTTCATATGGGAAAGTCCATCAGGAAAATACATTTTTAAATCATCTGTAGCATTCAAATAACCTGTTTTTGCATTAATGCTGGCAGAAAATCTAAACTTGTTTTTATTGTAAAAAAAGTTATCTCTTAAAGTATAAATACTATATTTATTTTGATCATAAGAAACTGTAGTCGTGTTTTTCCAGGAATCACGAACTCCTTTTTTCATAATAATATTAATCAATCCCCCAGTTCCTTCGGCATCATATTTTGCCGGCGGATTGCTGATAATTTCAATATTTTTAATATCACTAGCCGAAATTGATTTCAAAAAATTATTCAGTTCCTCACCTACTAATTCAATCATTCGTCCATCTATCATAACACGGGAAGTTCCTTTTCCTAATATATTAATTGTATTATTCTGAACTACAACTCCAGGAGCCGTATTAATAGCGCTTAAAGCGTCTCCGCCAACTGTTGTAACATTGTTTTCAAGATTATAAACCAAACGATCCGTTTTCTGTTCGATTGTTTTCTTTTTAGATTGAATGATAACCTCTTTTAAATTGGTTGCGCTTTCTTTTAAAATGATTGTTCCTAAATCCATATCATTTTCTATTGTAAACTCTTTTTCATAATCTGTAAATTGTAAAAGGGTGATCCCAATTTTATAAGATCCTTTTTTAAGGTTGATTTCAAAACTACCATCATGTTTTGAGGTTGAACCGTCTATAATTTTTCCTTCTGAATTCGATATGGAAATATCTACCCATTCTAATGGAATTGTTTCGCTTGCTATTTTTCCTTTTAATTTAAATGATGCCTGTGCTAAACAAAATAAAGGCAATAATAAAAAGACAAGGAGATTTACTTTTTTCATGATTTCTAATTTTAAAACTTGTTTCGATTAATTTGAAGCAAAGTTGCCTTAGAAATTTTCAGAATTCGACCGACAAAAAAAAGTCGAACCAATTTCTATTCAGAAAATCAGTTCGACTTTATCAGGTATGAAGTACGACTTTTTACAAACCACTTATTATAAGGCGTTTCTATAAGCTGTAGGCGTCAAATTAGTGTGTTTTTTAAAAGAGGTATTAAAAGAAGATTTAGAGTTAAAACCAACCTCGTATAAAATTTCCAGAACGGTAAGCTGACTCCTTGACTGATCTTTTAAAATACCCATCGCTTTTTGAATACGATATTCATTGACAAAATCAAAAAAGTGCTGATCTATATGATGATTAATCAAAACCGATAAATCCCGAACCGGAATATCAATTTGATTGGCAAGCTCCTGTATGGTAAGCGATGGATCAAGAAAAGGCTCTTTCTGAGCCATATATTGTTTTAATGTAGAAATTTGACTGGAAATCGCATCGTCTTGAACATTTTTAGATGCTGTCTTTTCTTCGACTTCAGGCAGAATATCTTTTGTCAATTGTAATTTAGAATTAATTCCCCTAAAAAGTTCCGGATGATTCAATGCTTTCATCACTAACCAACAGGTAATAAATAAAGCTACACTTCCTACAACTACATTTAACCAAAGAAACATTTGTCTGTAATCGCTATACCGTAAGAGGTTTTTTAATGCAACCAAACCGTGCGCGATTAGGAAGACAGTAGTCATCTGAAAAAGATACTTGTATGTCGAAGTACTAGGATTGGTATAGTTTTCCAGATAAATTTCTCTGTATTTCTTCAAAATTAAAAATGCGCTAACAATATAAAACACATATTGAAATTCAATTAAAATCTGGATTAAATATATTTCAGGCATATGCTCAAGATCTCCGGATAAGAGTTTCATATCTGAATTACTGGCTAAATAAAGTCTTGGAATAAAAACTAAATTAACTAGTAAAATAGGAAGTAAATGCACTAAATGTTTCCATTTCAATCTAAAATCAGAATAACAAACTGACAATACATAAAGATAAAATAAGGGCATTGCCAACAAACAGATTGTCCATCTAAAAATCATCAAATCAATATAATCCTGAATATAATCAGTAACAAAAAAACCACTAAGATCAATAGCCGAAATAATAAAAAACCAGGCAAATAAACGGTTGGCCAATTTATTTTCAGTTTTAACAGTCAGTAAAAAAAATGCCATCAATAAAGACACAAAAACCGAAATCCGTGCAATCCCTTGCAATAAGATTATTCTATCCATTTATTTTTTAATATTTAACAAATATAATATTTTAGTTCATCTAACAAAGATTCAATAACCTTTCTCCATATGAGAAATTAAAAACTAAAAAAAACAAATCAATTTATATCAAATTTAAAGAAACTCGACACTAAAAAACCTGAAACTAAAAATAGAAAATTTCGAGATTGTGATAAAAAAGGTTAATTTTGGAGTTGTCCAATTATACGAAAAATGACCTTCACAAAAACCACCGAACAATCTTCAAAATACGAACATTTAGAAAAAATGTCAGTGCAAGAATTGTTATCTAATATCAATCAGGAAGACAAAACTGTTCCACTTGCCGTAGAAAAAGCGTTGCCCCAAATAGAAAATTTAGTCACTGAAATCGTTGCCAAAATGAAACTCGGCGGGAGATTATTCTATATTGGTGCAGGAACTTCGGGACGCTTGGGAATTCTTGATGCTTCGGAATGTCCACCAACATTTGGTGTACCTTTCGATTTGGTAATTGGGATAATTGCCGGAGGCGACACCGCAATCCGCAGAGCCGTAGAAAATGCCGAAGACAACGCAACACAAGCCTGGATTGACTTGAAAGCTTTTGATGTAAATGAAAATGATGTCGTGGTAGGAATAGCCGCTTCGGGAACAACACCTTATGTTATTGGAGGATTACAAAGGTGCAACGAGAACAATATAACCACAGGAAGTATTTCTTGTAATGCAGGAAGTCCGCTTTCGCAAACAGCAAAATTCCCTATTGATGTAGTTGTAGGTCCAGAATTTGTAACCGGAAGTTCTAGAATGAAAGCCGGAACAGCCCAGAAACTGGTACTGAATATGATTACTACCGCAACTATGATTCAACTGGGTAAAGTGAAAGGCAACAAAATGGTTGATATGCAATTGAGCAACAGCAAACTGGTCGATCGCGGTGTGAAAATGATTATGGGAGAAATTCCCGTTTCCTATGAAGAAGGTGCCGAATTATTGAAAAAACACGGTAGTGTAAGGAAAGCCGTTGATAATTTTAAAAAATAAACAACGATGATTCACCATATAGTAATGTGGAAATTAAAAGATTTTGCAGAAGGCAAAAGCAAAGCCGAAAATGCAATTATTCTAAAAGAGAGACTTGAAGATTTAAAAAAGGATATTCCTGAAATAGTTGAAATACGAGTAGGAATTAATATTGAAAGTGAATATTCAAACTTTGATGCCGTGCTGCACTCCTATTTTAATTCGTTTGAAACATTAGAGAAATACCAAAATCATCCAACACATAATATTGTTGCCGAATGGATAGGTAAAATTAGAGATTTGAGATATTGTGTGGATTATGAATTTTAATTATTAAATTATGGCAACGAACAAAGAACTATTATCTAAAGGAATTAAATATTTAGCGGGAGCTTTACCATTATTATTCTTGGGACCGGCAGTGATTTATAATGCTTTTATGAATCAACAGAATGTGTGGCATTATTTAGTTTTAGCAATAGGAATAATTGCTTGTTTAGCAGCTATGCTTTTGATGTATTTGGGATTAAAAATAATTATGAAAAGCTTATTTAACGACTAATGGAAAACCTAATTCACGTTCAAAAAACATTTGAAAAAATCGTCTATGTCGATAAAAAAGTAAACAACCGAGAATTTGAAGATTGCGTTTTTAAAAACTGTGATTTATCGAACAGTGATTTTTCCTATAGCACTTTTATGGATTGCGAGTTCATTGATTGTAATCTTGCTATGACCAAATTATCAGGAACAAGTTTGAAAGGCGTACAATTCAAAAACTGTAAATTATTGGGTATCCAATTTGAGGAATGCGATGATTTCTTGTTTAACGTCAATTTTCAAGAATGTGTTTTGGATTATTCTTCTTTTGCCAATAAAAAAATGCCAAAGACAAAATTTAATTCTTGCTCGTTAAGAGAAGTAAGTTTTGTTGGCACCAATCTCACGAGTTCCGTTTTTGATAACAGTAATTTGGATGGTGCTATTTTTAACAATACACAATTAGCCGCAGCCGATTTTTCAAAAGCATCTAATTTTAAAATTGATCCCGAATTCAATCCCATGAGAAAAGCGAAGTTTTCTACACAAGGAATCATTGGACTTTTGGACAAATACGATATCAAAATACAATAGTTAAAAAGTAAACATACTAAGAAATGAAAAAAATACTATTACTCCTCCCACTACTATTACTAATGTCATGCTATGATGCGGAGCGCAATTGCAAGGATTTTAAAACTGGAAAATTCAAGTTTGAATATGAAGTTGACGGCGTAAAAAAAATTGCCCTTTTTGAACGTAATGACAGTATTGAAATAGAAACTTTTGAAGGAAAGACTGATACTGCTTCGATACGATGGGTAAATGATTGTGAATATGTTTTACTGAAATTGCATCCAAAAAATATGGCTGAGGAAAAGGCTATTGGTATGAAAATTTTGACAACCACAAAAAATTCCTATACCTTTGAATTTGGAATGGTTGGTGTTGATGAAAAACAAAGAGGAACCATTACTAAGATTTCCGATTAAGCTTACAAACTCAAATTAATAAATAATAACGAACTAAACATGGAAGTATTTTTAAATCCGGATGCTTGGATTGCCCTTTTAACATTGACATTTTTGGAAATTGTATTAGGAATCGACAACATTATTTTCATATCAATTGCCACAGGGAAATTACCTGCTGAACAACGTAAGAGAGCGACAAAAATAGGAATGTTCCTTGCCATGTTTATGAGAATTGCACTTTTGTTTGGTATCAATTTATTGATTCAAATGAAAGAACCTTGGTTTCATATTGATTTTAGTTGGTTTTCAGCGGGAATTACTGGCCAAAGTCTTATTTTACTAGGCGGAGGATTATTCTTAATTTATAAGAGTACCAATGAAATTCGTGAAAAAGTAGACGAGAAAGGTCATGAAGAAAAAGAAATAGGAAAAGCTGCCACAAAATCATTCCAGAACGTACTCTTACAAATCATCATGATTGATTTAGTTTTTTCTTTTGACAGTATTCTTACCGCGGTAGGTATGACAAACGGAGTTGAAGGTGCTTTATATATTATGATTACTGCTGTGGTTATTTCTGTATTAATTATGATGCAATTTGCTGTTCCTGTTGGGAATTTTGTCAACAAACATCCTTCTATTCAAATACTTGGATTATCCTTTTTGATACTAATTGGAATGATGTTGCTTACTGAAAGTGCTCATTTATCGAATGCTTTAATCTTTGGAAATCACGTTACTCCAGTACCAAAAGGGTACTTATATTTTGCCATATCTTTCTCATTATTAGTCGAAGTACTGAATATGAAAATGAAGAAAAATAAATAATCAAACTATTTTTTGATAAAGAAGCTCCTTTTCGGGAGCTTTTTTTTTATTCTGAAAATATATGCCTCCTTAAATAAGGAAACATTAAAAAGACCCAAATTTGGTCTTTTTTCTTTTTATTTTATTTTTTATAAATTACCTTAGACACAAATAAGCACCATGAAAAATACTATCTCCCATAGAGTTGCTGACTTTTTAAAAAACTTCCCTCCTTTTTCCTTTTTACATCAAAAAGACATCGAAGTTATCTCTGAACAAATCTCCATTATTTATAAAGAAAAGGACAGCGTCGTCTTTGCCGAAAACGAGGAAACACACCCCTATTTTTATGTTGTTCACAAAGGAGCAGTAGCGCTTAAAACAAGTCTGGAAAATGATGTTTTAGATATGTGTGACGAAGGTGACATTTTTGGACTTAGACCACTGATAGCCAATGAAAACTATAAAATGGAAGCCAGAGCTCATGAAGAAAGTATTCTTTACGCAATTCCAATCGCTGTTTTCAAACCTTATGCGCTAGAAAACAGGGCTGTGGGGAATTTTTTAATCGAAAGCTTTGCTTCTAATACACACAATCCTTATTCCAAAAGTCACAGCGGAAAACTATATGGCGAAACAATAGATCTGGAAGGTCTGGACACAGGTAGAAAATTATTAGACTTACAACCTGTAAAATATTCTAAAAAACTAATCACCTGTTATTCAAACACTATTGTAAAAGATATAGCGGAGACCATGACCAAAAAAAATGTGGGTGCCATTCTTGTAGTCGAAGATTCGTTCCCCATCGGTATTATTACAGATAAGGATTTAAGAAACAAAATTGTGACTGGAGAATTTCCCATCACAACAACTGCGGCCTCAATAATGACAACTCCTGTTATTACGTATCCAAAGAAAATGACGGTTACACAAGCTCAAATGGCCATGATGAAAAGCAATATCAGCCATTTATGCCTTACGAAAGATGGTACGCCAAATTCCAAAGCTGTTGGAATTCTCTCCAAACATGATGTTATGGTAGAACTTGGTAATAATCCAGCAGTATTGATTAAAGCGGTAAAAAGAGCTAAAAAAGCCAAACAGATAAAACCAATACGCGCTAGTATAATGCAATTGTTACAAGGATATTTAGACCAAAATATTCCGATGACACTGACTTCTAAAATAATTACAGAATTAAATGATGCTTGTATCAAGCAAGTCATTGAAATAGCCTTGAAGAAAATGAAATCGCCTCCACCTGTAAAATTTGGATGGCTTGCGTTGGGAAGTCAAGGAAGAAGTGAACAGTTATTGCATACTGACCAAGACAATGCCTTAGTCTATGAGGATGTACCCGAAGAATTAAAAGAAAAAACCAAGAACTATTTTTTAGAATTTGCCACACATGTCAACAAAGGACTTTTTGAAATTGGCTATGATTACTGTCCGGCAGAAATGATGGCTTCTAACCCTAAGTGGTGCTTAAGTCTTGGCGAATGGGAAAGTCAGGTTCATCATTGGATCACAAATCCTGGGAAAAATGAAGTCTTATTGTCCTTTATATTTTTTGATTACAGTCTGTCATATGGAGATAGTGAACTGGTAAACAAGCTTTCAGAATTTATTTTTGAAAACATAAAAGCAAATCCTGTTTTTTATATTCATCTGGTCAGTGGCGCGCTACAAAGTCCTTCTCCAACAGGATTCTTCAGACAGTTTTTAGTTGAACAAGATGGTGCACACAAAGATTTTTTTGACATAAAAAGACGCGCTTTAATGCCACTAATTGATGCAGCAAGAGTTTTAATTCTATCACATTCTGTAAAATCAATCAGCAATACTCCCGAACGTTTTGAAAAATTAGCAGAATTAGAACCCAACAATAAAGAATTGTATTTAGCCTGTTCATATTCCTATAAAGCATTATTGAAATTCAGAACCAAACAAGGGCTTTTGCATAATGATTCCGGGCAGTTTATTGCTCTCGATGCATTATCTAAATTAGAAAAGATTAAACTAAAGCGAACGTTCAAAACCATTAAGGAACTCCAAGAACTCATTACCATCCGATTTAATCCTTCAAATATATTATGATGATAAATTTTATAGAAAAAAGTAAAACTATTTTATTTGATTTATTGGGGAAATCCGAAAAATCATCTGATGAGGAACTATCAAACGATATTGATGCGGTACGTTTTGTTGTATTGGACACAGAAACCACCGGATTTGATTATACAACTGACAGGATACTTTGCATTGGCGCTATTGTTCTTCAAAACAATACGATTCCTATTAATGGAAGTTTTGAAGTTTATATTCAACAAGAACATTACGATCAGGCAACTGCAAAAATTCATGGAATTCTGAAAGAATTTGTCATAGACCGCCCTACAGAATTAGAAGCCTTACAACAGTTTTTAGATTTTTTAGGAGATTCTATTATCATTGCACATCATACTATATTTGACATTACTATGATTAATAAGGCACTCGAAAGAAACGGATTGCCGGAATTAAAAAACAAGACTTTAGACACAGCAGTTTTGTATAAAAAAACGTTATTGGTATCTAATTTATTAGAACGTAAAGAAAGTTATAGTTTAGACGAGCTTGCCGATAAATTTGATATTTCAAAAAAAGACAGGCATACCGCAATGGGAGATGCTTATATTACTGCAATTGCCTTTTTGAAAATTCTAAACAAATTGAGAGAGAGAAAAGAAATTACCCTAAGACAATTGTTTAAATAAGCGCATAAAAATTGGCGAAAATGCATAAAAAAAGCCCCTTTTTGAACATGCCCCAAAAAGTTAGACACTATTTGGGGCATTTTTTATGGAAAGAAAAGTTAAGTATGATTACGCATTTAAGCTAGAATGCGCAGAATTAGTCTTGAAGAAACATTATTC